>SKTL01000201.1 GCA_007122555.1 Thermomicrobiaceae bacterium
AACTCCTTCACGATCCGCTCGACCATTTCCGGAATATGCGCGGCGGCAGCCAGTGCGTCGTAGCGCCTGACTTCCCGGCTCTCCGGTTGTTCAGCATTGTGCCCGGTCATAATGTCACCTGTTGTATCCGGAGCGGACGTTGCTCCCGCCCCGGCATCGGCCTTCACCTAGAACTCCGCCTTCGTAATCGCGCCTTCCGCCGCCGAGGACACCAGCGCCGCATACTTGGCGAACACCCCCTTCGTGTAATTCGGCGTGCGCGGCTGCCAACTCTTCATCCGCTCGGCGATCTGTTCGTCGGTCAGATCGACATCCAGCGTTTTGGCTTTCGTGTCGATCGTGATCACGTCGCCATCTTCCAGCGCGGCGATCGGTCCCTGCATCGCCGCTTCTGGCGCCACGTGACCGACCATCAGACCGCGGGTCGCGCCGCTGAAGCGTCCGTCGGTCAACAATGCGACCGAATCGCCGAGCCCTTCGCCGACGATCGCCGCGGTAACGCCCAGCATCTCGCGCATGCCCGGCCCGCCGCGCGGTCCCTCGTAGCGGATAACAACGACATCTCCGGGGCCAATCTGCTGGCCGGTTACCGCGGCCATGGCGTCTTCCTCCGACTCAAACACCCTGGCCGGTCCCTTGTGGATTTCCGGCAACCCGGGTCCGACCTTGATAACACCGCCTTCGGGCGCCAGATTACCCCGCAACACCAGCAATCCGCCGGTCTTCTTCTCGGCGTTCTCAACCGTGGTAACCACCTGCTGGCCCGGCGTCTCCTCGGCATTCTTGACCTCGTCCCAGAGCGTCTTACCGGTCGGGGTCAGCTGCGAGCCATCGATCTTGCCGCCTTCGATCAACCGCCTGGTAATCAGCTCGATACCGCCAGCTTCATAGACATCAACGGCGGTATAGGGCCCGTACGGCTTGAGACTGGCGATGACCGGGGTGTTATCGCTCACCGGGTTGAAGTCATCCAGGGTCAGCGGGATGCCCGCCTCTTTGGCCATCGCCATGAAGTGCAGCACGATGTTGGTCGAACCGCCCGTAGCGTTCGCCGATGCGATCCCGTTGATAAACGACTGCCTGGTAACGATGCTGCTCGGCTTCAATCCCTGCTCTAGCTGATCCATGACTACTTGACCGGCTTTCCGGCCAATGATCTCTTTCTTCGGATCAACCTGCGGAGTTGACGCCATTCCTACTGGTGAGAGACCCAGCACCTCGATCGCGGTAGCCATCGTGTTGGCGGTGAACTGGCCGCCGCAGGCGCCGGCGCCCGGACAGGCGTTTTTCTCGAGCTCCAGCAGATCCTCGTCGCTCATCCTTCCGGCTGCGTTGGCGCCGATTCCTTCAAACACATCCTGAATGGTGACGTTACGGCCCTGGAAATGACCATGCATGATCGTCCCGCCGTAGAGCACGAAGCCGGGGATATCCATCCGGAGCAGCGCCATTGCTGAACCGGGCAGCGTCTTGTCGCAAGCCGCGAGAATGACAATCGCGTCGAACATATGACCTTCGGCGACCAGTTCGATCGAATCCGCCACGACTTCCCGGCTGATGAGCGACGCCTTCATGCCCTGGGTACCCATGGTGACACCGTCGCTGATGGCGACTGTGTTCACTTCCATAGGAACACCGCCGGCTTCGCGGATGCCCTTCTTGACCTCCTGGGCCAGCTTCTTCAAGCCGTAGTTACACGGCATCGTCTCGATCCATGAGTGCGCCACGCCAACGACCGGTTTGCGAAAATCATCATCTCCCAGCCCAATTGCTCGGAGCATCGCCCGTGCGGCGGCGCGATCCCGGCCATCGTGAATCGTCTTGCTGCGATGTCGCATATCGAACTTCGTCGGCGTCTCGACCATTCCAGTTCTCCTGTTCTCTCCCCGTTTTACGGTCGAACATCGGACGCGAGTATGAACTGTCATCATAACCGAGCAGCCATCCGCCTGCATCCCTCCTGGAATGCTCCGGGCGGTCTGGTGCGTTATCGAACAAGAGCGACGAATCGTTTCTGCGGACTTACATTACGGGAGCAATCATGAATCAGCAGGAAGCAATGGAATACATCGCCAGCAACACGCACGGCGTCCTGGCGACGATCAAACGCGATGGCCGGCCGCAGCTGTCGAACATCTCCTACACGCTGGACGACGATAACATCATCAAGATATCCGTTACCGAAGACCGGGCCAAAACAAAGAATGCCCGCCGTGATCCACGCGTTTCAATGACCGTCATCGGGGATAACTGGTATCAGTACGTGGTGGTGGAGGGGACCGCCGGATTCATCGATGAGGATCCGCTTCCAGAATTGCGCCGCGTTTTCGAGCGTGTCGCCGGCAAACCGCATCCGGACTGGGATGAGTTCGACCAGGCGATGATTGCTGAACGCCGTATCGTAATGACGATCTCCATCGACCGGCTGTATCCGCTTGACTCATAGCCCGAATAACGAACGGATCGATCAAAGATGAACCAGGCCGAAGCACTTTCCTATCTCCGCGAAAACTCCCGAGCGGTGCTGTCGACCATCAAGGCGGATGGCCGTCCGCAACTCTCGCTAGTTGACTACGGGATTGATGGCGACGGATTGATCCGAATCCAGACGAATCGCCCCGCCGCCAAGACGAAGAACCTGCAGCGGGATCCCAGGGTGTCGCTCTCGGTTGTCGGAGAGAACTGGTATCGCTACATCGTTATTGAGGGCATAGCGGGGTTTATTGAGGATGACCCGCTCCCGGCGCTCCGTGAGACGTATCAGCTCATTGCCGGTCAGCCGCATCCGGACTGGGACGAGTTCAATCAGGCAATGATCGACGAACAGCAGATCGTCATGACGATCGAAATCGAGCGACTCTATCCGCTCAGCGAGAAACTCTCATCCAGGGCGAGCTGATGGCGCTCGCGCGGGATTCTGAATAATCTGACTGCGCCGTCTCGCCGTTGCAGCAGGGAACGGTTACCTGGCGACATCTCGCGCACTGATAGTGCCCGTGCACCCAGACCATCTCGGCTATCCGCCCGCAGAACATGCAGCGTTCCATGAGAAAACCCCTTTCTGATCGGACGATAGCAGACCGCGCGATCGCTCGCGTTAAGATCTCGTTGGCCCGACATGTTCAGGAACCGGAAGTCGAGCCGCCTCTTCCGGTTGGACCGTTATGGTTCCGCCACCAGTCGCGGGCGATCAGCCCAATGATGAGCCCGTTCACGAGCGTTCCGGGCCAGGCCTCGTGGATCCAGAAGATCGTGGCAATCAGCGAAACGATTGCGCTGACGAACGTTAGTGATTCCCACCAGCGCAGCCCCTGGATTGCCGCGAATCCGGCGACCGTGAAGGCGAGCATACCCAGCAGCCACAGCGCTCCGAGGTCTCGCAGAACACCGATCGGAACGTCATCGGTGAACACCGTCGGAGTGCGGGACAACGCCGGTGCGTCGACAATGTCCCATGACGTGAGAAATCCGAACAGGTGAACCAGTCCGTGAAGCAGCAATAGCACACCGATTACCCACCGTCGACGCACAACGTCAAACCTCTCAGGCTTTCAAGTTCGATTCCATGCTCGCCGATCGCCGCAGTCGGTTCCCGTAAGCAACCAACGCCGGCTAGCTCGTCAAAACCGTCATGATTCCGGCGATGATCACCACACCAAGGGTAAACGTTCGGAACAACGCATGGGGAATCCGCCGGCCGATCGCGGTGCCAACCAGGTTGCCGATCATCGCGCCCGGCAGCCAGAGAAGCGTCGCCGGGAAGAGCGCCGACGTGACAAACGCGCCGCTGACAAACAGCATCGTCAGGGCCAGAATATTCCCCCCGACGAAGAAGGCAG
>SKTL01000142.1 GCA_007122555.1 Thermomicrobiaceae bacterium
CGATCGCCGCGTGGTTGGCGTTGCCGGCGAGCTGGCAGACGTGATCGATGTTGTCGACGACATTGCTCAGGCTGGTGACGCTTCGATCGGTTTCCCCGCGTACGAATCCGGGGTAGAGCATCCAGGAGTCCATCACCGCGCCGATGACGGCGTCCCGCTCGATCAAGTGACGGATCATGTCGTCGGTGAACTGGCGATCGCCGGGGACGAGCTCCCGGCAGTTGGAGTGGCTCGCCAGCAGCGGCCCCTTGAAGCGTTCGACGGCCTCCCAGAAGCTGTCGTCGTTCAGGTGACTGACGTCGAGAATCATGTTCGTGCCGGACATCTCATCCAGAATCTCCCGGCCGGCATCGGTCAGCGGCCCGGGCGTGCTGGTGCCGTGGGCGTACTTGCTTGGACCGTAGTGCGCGAGGCTGATCACCCGAAGCCCTTCATCCCACCAATGATGAATCTGCGACGGTTCTACGACCGGATCGGCCCCTTCCATTGAGAGAATGATCCCGATCGGGGTGTTCGCAGGGTCGGCGTCCCATTCGGCCATATGCTGGTCGAGCTCGGCTTTGTTATGCAGAAGCCGGACGTGGCCCTGTCGTTGCAGCTCCCGGTACCAGGCGAGCTGTCCCATCGACTGCGCATAGGCGGTCTCGTGTGTCCGGTATCCCTTGAGTGGACTGTCCGGTTGTTGCACGCGAGCGATCACCGTGGCGAAACAGACCGCGATCTCGGCGCTCCGAAGCTCTGGCAGCGAGACGGTGTTGACGCCGCGTCCTTTGTCGGTCATGCCCTCTTCATGCTTTCGAATCGTTGCGATTGAGGCTTTGTAGTCGCGATCCCAGTTCAACGCGTTCATCGCCAGGTCGAGATGTCCATCAATAGCGAGCATTCGCCGGTCCTTTCCCGTTGGTTGACTGCATAATGAAACACATCGCGAGCTTACGGTAACACCAAACGCGATTCCGCGGGCGAAAACTCACCCGGAAGAACGGAACATTCGGTACGCGCCTGGGATGCTGGATACTCATCGCCGTGGGTGAGTGGGAATCGCAGCGAGCCAGATCGGCGACATGCAGCTTGCTCGCGCTGCGAAAAACGATCTGGAGACGGAGAATGTGGTCGAGCACCGCGTCCATCAACTCCGCCGATTTATCTTCTCGATGCACGACTGGCTGCATGATGTCAGCTTCCACGGTAAACTGCGGTTGACTCATAGATAGTCTTTGGTCCCTGCTCGTCTCTAGCCGGGTGTTGCTGGTGCAAATGGGCCGATGGCTCATCGCATCCAGCCGGTCCCGTACTCAGTGGTTCATGGGCGCGACTTGAGGGGCAGCGATGGCGTCAGAAGGTATGGTCGCACCAGGCAATGCTCGATCTGCATTGATCGCGTTGAACACGTCCATCCCGGTGATGATTTTCAGTGTCACGCGACTGAGTATTGTCATAGCCGCCGCAACGGCGATGGGCCTGAATCCAGCGCAAACGACAGCGCTCATCGTCGGACTCTACGTGGTTCCTGGCGTCCTGACTCTTGTTCTCACAGCCATCTACCGTCAACCCTTCATGATGGGCTGGAGCACGCCGGTTATCATCTTTCTCGCGTCGGTTGGAGCCCAGGCGACATATCCTGAGATTCTGGGAGCGATGATCGTCGCCGGAATCGTGGTCACGGCAATCGGGGTTTTCGGCCTCTCTTCACGGCTTGCCTCGCTTGTTCCAGCGCCGATCATCTTTGGTCTGCTCGCCGGAATGGTATTGCCGTTCATCGTGCGGATTTTCAACGATGTAGGCGCGCATCCGGTCATGATCGGCGGTCTGGTCATCGGATTCCTGGTTGGCCGGCGCCTGCTTGAGCCCCGGATTCCCGCAATCGTCGTCGCCCTCGTTGTCGGATTGCTCATCGCCGGGTTCACCGGGAACATCAACGGCGCTCCAGGCGGCTGGTCATTCCCCGAACTGACTCTGATTGCGCCGTCATTCTCAACGTCGGCGATTCTGATGATCGTTCCGGTCGTTGTTGTCGTAATTCTGGCGCAGGGAAATCTTCCGTCGATCGTTTACCTCGAGAGCCAGGATTATCGGCCGCCAAAGCGGGTGCTGGACATAGTGTCGGGTGTCGGGACGAGCATCGGCTCATTGATTGGCGCGGTTCCGGTATCGATGGGCAGTATGGTGATGCCCCTCTTTGCGGGGCCTGACGCTGGTCCTCGTGCGACGCGTCATTGGGCGGTCTACGTCGTCGGTTTCGGGCTGATCATGGTCGCGCTGCTTGCGTCGATCGCGGCGCATCTGCCGTCGGTCGTTCCCATTTCGTTGCTCCTGGCGGTTGCCGGCCTGGCGCTGCTTCCGGTTCTAGGTCAGGCATTGACTGCGGTCACGAGCGGGCCGCTTCGTCTCGGACCATTGCTCGCATTCGTTGTTGCAGTGTCGGAGCTCACACTGTTTGGCTTGGGACCGCTATTCTGGGCGCTCGTCACGGGGATGGGCGTGTCACTGCTGCTTGAATCGAACGAGCTGCGCCAACTGCGGTGAGCCGCCTGCGTTTCCGTCAACTCCTCGGTGATAACCGTGATGTTGTGACGGTCGACCAGCGCCTTCAGTTCCCCCGGTCGATCGAGATAATGCATGACGTTGTTGCGATATGGCTCGAGGCCCGGGAAGTCGAGTTGCTCGACGAACTCGACATTCTCAGGTTGAAGCGTGGTGAAGATGTAGGTTGCGACGGCAAACCGGTTTCCCGAAGCGCCGGATGCTGGCTCTGACACGGTGATGCTCCATTCCGGGCTGATACGCCCTCGTTTTTCTGATGGCATGTCTGCCAGCCATCCTCGCATGGAGTGGATGGTCCCGCTACTGTCCTCAGAAATTTCCAGTACAAGTGCTTGAGATTATACCTCTTACATACTATGATGGATCCATCACTATCGGGCAGGCATTTTTGACCGGTACGCAGTAAGAGCGATCGGTTGAAACAACGACGGGCACTCGGTCGTCAAGACGCCAACTGAGGAGTGTTTCACCATGTCCGATGCACCACCACCAGCCGCCGACTCTGCAGCCGGGCGAGACCCTGGGTTCTGGGTTGTCCCGATCCTTACGATGGTGACGTTCGTCGCGATGCTCAACGCGATGGCGCTTGGACCGTTTTTCCCGGTGATCTCCGAAGACCTCAACGTGAGTGTGGCGCTTCTGGGTCAGGTTCCGGCGCTCTCGATGTTGCTGGCGGCAATGCTCGGTCTGGTTGCCGGACCTCTGGCCGACCATATCGGGCACCGTCGCGCCTTGCTTGTCAGTCTTGGCATCGCCGTAGTCAGCTCGATTGGCATCGGTCTCGCATCAGGTTATGTATTGCTGCTGGTTGCCGCGCTGATCGGAGCAGGCGCCCGGGCTGCTGCCCAGCCGATCTCGATCGTCATTGCCGGGACGCTCTTTCAGGGGGACCAGCAGCGGCGAGCAGTAAGCTGGGTAGCTGCTGGCGCCACCGGAGCAGTCATCGTTGGTGTTCCCGCCCTCACGACGCTTGCCGAATACTCTGGGTGGCGTGTCGCGTTCTTTGCGTTGGGAATACTCACGCTGCTTCTTCTGCTGATTGTCTTGCGCAGTATCAATCCAGATGTGACCGTAGTCTCATCAAGGTTCACATTTCGGGAAATCATCGACGCCTTCCGTCCATTGGTAGGACACCGGCCGACGGTGTTGTTAATCCATTCGATGCTCGTGGGTGGGATTGGCGTCTGGATGATGGCGACCTATATCGGCGCGTTTTACAGTGACCGATTCGGCTACTCGATCCAGCAGATCGGCTGGGTATATTTCGTTGCTGGAGTGATGCTACTGC
>SKTL01000462.1 GCA_007122555.1 Thermomicrobiaceae bacterium
CCTTGGTCAGGTGAGCGCGGTACTCGTCTGACGCATGGATGTCACCGACGAAATCAAGACCGTCGCCCGCCTTCTCCGCAGCGGCTTTGATGTTGTCGTCACTGAGATCCTTCCCGCTCAGCTCTGACTCGACTGCGCTCAGCCGGACGGCGATCGGAACCGAACCGGTGACTGCCGCGCGTACATCGCCCCCGCTGGTTCGAACCGCGGCGATGCCGACGATCGCATAGCCGGATGCCGGGTGCGCGAACTTCTGATACGTGCCGCTGGCGACATCACCAGCGTTCGGAATACGAATCTCGGTGATTACCTCGTCTGGTTGCAGCGCGGTAGTGAACATATCTACGAAGAAATCGGTCGCCTTGTGGGTCTTCTCGCCGCTTGAGCTGACCGTCTTGATTTCGGCATCCAGCGCCAGCAGGACGGCTGGAAGATCCGAGGCCGGATCCGCGTGCGCCGCCGCGCCGCCGATTGTCCCCTTATTGCGAACCTGCACGTCGCCCACCTGGTCAGATGCTTCAGCGAGCACTGGGAGCTTCTGCTTGATGACGTCGGACGCCATCAACTCATGATAGGTCGTGTTGGCGCCAATCACAATCGCGCCGCCGTCTTCCCGCACGCCGGAAAGCTCGGAAAGGCGGGAGATATCAACGAGCGCGGATGGCTGAGCCAGGCGAAGCTTCATCACTGGCAGCAGGCTATGGCCGCCGGCGAGCAGCTTCGCTTCCGGGTTGTCCTTCAGCAGTTTGATCGCGTCGGACACGCTCTCCGGGCGATGATAGTCAAAGTCGGCTGGATACATCCTTAACTCCCTTTCCGTTCCTCGATGACTTTCCATACGCGCTGTGACGTCAGCGGCATATCAATGTGTTTCACTCCCAGCGGGCTCAATGCGTCGATAATCGCATTAACCACCGCTGGTGTCGATGCAATCGTTCCGGTTTCACCGGCGCCTTTGAGGCCCATCGGGTTCACCGGCGTCGTCGTAACTGTTCGGTCAACGTCCATATGGGGAATGTGCTCGAATTTCGGAACACAGTAATCCATCATCGAGCCGGTCAACAGTTGCCCGCCGTCGTCATAGGCCGCGTACTCGTAGAGCGCTTGCGCAAGTCCCTGGGCGATTCCGCCATGCACCTGTCCGTCCACGATCATCGGATTGATGACGTTTCCGAGATCATCGACGGCAACGTATTTCTGGACGTCGACTGCGCCGGTCTCGGCATCAATCTCGACCACGCAAATGTGCGTGCCGAACGGGAACGTGAAGTTGGTCGGGTCGAAGAAGTAATTCTCCTCCAGCCCGGGCTTTTCACCTTCAGGGAGATCCCAGGCGAGGTGCGCCGCCAGGGCGACGTCCTGAATCGTCTTTGAACGCTCGGGAGACCCCTTGACGCTGAAGACGCCATCGTTGAATTCGATGTCCTCAGGGGATGACTCAAGCATGTGCGCGGCGAACCGTTTTGCTTTTTCCACGACATTCCGGGCAGCGTAGACCAGTGCGCTGCCGCCGACAGCCGTGCTGCGGCTGCCATAGGTGCCCCAGCCGAACGGGATGCGGTCAGTATCACTGTGTACCACTTCGATGTCGTGAAATGGAATGCCGGTTTCGTGCGAGATCAGCTGGGCGAATGTTGTCTCCTCGCCCTGTCCGTGCGGACTGGCGCCGGTGAACACGGTCGCTTTGCCGCTTGGGTGAACCCGGACGGTTGCGCTCTCCCAGAGTCCTCCCTGGAAGCCCATTGCGCCGGCCGCGGCCGACGGGGCGAGTCCGCAGACCTCTACGTATGTCGAGAACCCGATTCCGAGGTAACGCCCTTCGGACCGGAGCTGTTCCTGTTTCTTGCGGAGGTCTTCGTAGCCGACCATCTGCAACGCCTTGTCGAGCGCGCCGTCGTAGTTGCCGCTGTCATACTGCAGCGTCGTTGCGACGGTATAGGGGAACTCGTCCGGCTGGATGAAGTTCTTTCGTCGAATCTCAACTGGATCCATACCGAGTTCCTGCGCCAGAAGGTCCATCATCCGCTCGATCAGGTAGGTGGCTTCCGGCCGTCCGGCGCCACGGTAGGCGTCGGTCGTTGTGGTGTTTGTCAACACCCCGTTGACCGTGCAGGAGATATTCGGGATCTTATACGGACCGCTGAGCATCGTGCCGAAAAGCCAGGTCGGTACGCCTGGAGCGGCAGTCGACAGATAGGCGCCATGATTGGCGTAGGCTTCCACGCGAAGTCCAGTGACAACGCCGTCGTTGGTCGCGGCGAGGTCAACATAGTCGATGTGATCCCGGCCATGGGAGGTCGTCACATAGTTCTCGCGGCGACTTTCCATCCATTTGATCGGGCGACCAAGCTTTTTCGCGATCGCACAAGCGACCATTTCTCCGCCGTAGAGCGGTATCTTGCTGCCAAATCCGCCGCCGACATCGGTTGAATCGACCCGAATGTCGGTTTCCGGAATCCCGGTCACGGCCGAGAGGAGCAGGCGGTGAATGTGCGGATTCTGGCTTGTCAGCCAGACTTCGAGCGATCCGGATCCCGGATTGAAGTCCGCCAGGACGCCGCGGGCTTCCATTGCGTTGGGAATCAGTCGCTGGTTGACGAACCGTTGAGAGATCTTGACCTCGGCTGAATTCTGAGCCGCGTCGAAATCGCCGCCGTTCAGCTTCCACTGAAAAGCGAGGTTGTTCGGCACGTCGTCATACAGTTGCGGAGCGCCGTCTTTGACGGCCTCTTCCTGATTGGTGACCACGTCTAGCGGCTCGTAGGAAACGTTTACTGCATCCGCCGCGTCTTCAGCTTGATACCGATCTTCCGCGATTACGACTGCGACCGCGTCTCCGACGAATCGCGCCTTGTCAACGGCGATCGCCCGATATTCCGGCACCTTCAGATCACTGTCCGGAATCAACCAGGCGCAGGGAACTGGCGCGATGTCATCCACCAGGTCGGCGCCGCTGAAGACCGCGACGACCCCCGGCATGGACGCAGCTGCGCTGGTATCGACACTGGTTATTCGAGCGTGCGCATGCGGACTGCGGACGACTCCCATGTGCAACGTATGGTTGCGACGGACATCGTCCGTGTAATGGGCGCGGCCCGTCATCATTCTTGCGTCTTCGCGACGTTTGACTGAGGCCCCGAACATTTTTGTTACTGCCACCGGTACCTCCTTCGGTTCAAGACCGAGGTGATTGCAGGCCAGGTTACATCTCGTCATCCGGTCCTGGCTGGACCGGCGTCAATGACCCTAATCGTCGCCCGCAGCGCCGCTCATCTTCTTCGATGCGAATTGAACAGACTTGACGATGTTCTGATACCCGGTGCAGCGGCAGAGATTGCCCTCAAGGTTGTGGCGAATCTGCTGCTCGTCCGGATTCGGGATGCGCTTGAGCAGGTCATAGGACGCCATGATCATGCCCGGCGTGCAGAAACCGCACTGCAGGCCGTGTTCTTCCCAGAAGCCTTCCTGAATCGGATGCAGGTCGCCATTCTGGGCGAGTCCCTCGATCGTCGTGATCTCGGCGCCGTCCGCCTGCGCTGCAAGCATCGTGCAGCACTTGACGGCCTGGCCATTCAACAGAATCGTGCAGGCGCCGCACTGGCTGGTATCGCACCCAACGTGGGTGCCGGTCAGATTCAGCACGTCGCGAATATAGTGAACCAGCAGCATGCGCGAATCGACTTCGCTCGTGTGCTTGGTCCCATTGACGGTTACGGTGATCTCGTGCTTCACGGCGTGACTCCCTCCGTGTTCCGAGCCTTCTCGGCCTCATTACAAGAACCGGCGCATAGTTGCGCCGGCTTCGCCTTCCCTACGACCCCTTCTTAATTGAATCCTCGACGCAACTAAAGAATTGATCGACCATACGTTTGGAGACGCTCCCCAGCATTCGCTGGGCGACTGATCCGACCGGGCCGCCGACCTCGACATCACCCTCGTACGTGATCTCGGTGGTTCCATCGCCCTTGTCTTCGAGTTCGATATTGCCGGTACCCTTGACGAAGCCGGGTCGGCCACTGCCTTCGACGTACATCTGGTAGTCGGTCGGCTCATTGATGTTGTTAACGCGGACCTTGCCGTCATAGGTGCCGCGAATCATTCCGACGCCGACGTTCATCGCCATGTCGTATTCGTTCTCGCCGGTCTTCTCCAGCTTCTCAACGCCGGGCAGGCAGCTTGCCAGTGAATCCGGATCGAGCAACCGGTCCCAGACAGCCTGACGCTCAGCGTTGACGGTGTAACTGCCGGAAATCTTCATCCTTCCCCCTTGATACCGTGTGCCGGTTCTGACGCCGGCTCGAACTAGACTAGTGTCCAACCGCGGCGGGGCGTAGCTGGCTCCGAGTCAGCAGCGCCGCCCGCGAAATACCTGGATCAGGTCTCAATACCGCCATTCTGCCGAACATCCGGCAATTTCGGTTCCACAACTGCGGCGCCCGACTCATCTGGATCAACGTTGGCGATCCATTCGTCGAACTTTAGACAACAAGCGTCGCCGCATGTCTGCGTGTACCGTCCTCGTCATCCTAACCACTGCCTGATGACCGGTCAATAGGTTTCTGCATCGCAAATCCGGCGCGGACGCCGGAATTCGCGGAAAGCGACTGCCTGTGGCCTGTTCGCCGCCGCCCGGCAGGCCCGCTTACCTGCCCGCTACCAGCCGAACGGGATATGCCGGCGACTTGTCAGCACCGGCATGACACCGCTCTTGACGAGTTGCTCAGCACGGATGAGCAACATGATGATCTCGTCCGCCGCCAGATGCGGTTCAAGCAGCGAAAACAGTTGCTCCTGATGACGCTCGATCCGTCTGATCCGGCGGCAAAGGTGTTCGGGGATAGGCTCCCCGCCGAACTCCCAGATCACGGTTCGGAGTTTCGGATCGACATTAAACGTCAACCCATGGTCGATGCCCCATATCCGGCGCTGAAACCGCCCCAGGAAAAAGTGGCTCGCTTTGCGATCCGCGTTGTTGGCGACCACGTCGAACAGCGCCATTTGCTGAAGTTGCGTTTGCAGATCGCTGTGATCGGCGATCTCGTCGAGCTCATCGGCATCCTGCTCCGGCTCGATATAGAGCTGTACGGTGCCGATTCCGTGCGGACCGGTGCGAATCACCGTGGGCGGAACGAACCGCCATCCAAGAAAACGGCTGAGCAGGTAAGACGCATATTCCCGATGAAACAGCGTTCCGATCGGGAAGTCCCAAAGCGGCGCTTCGCCCCGTTCCGGCTTGTAGATCCCAATGAACGGCTCAGCGTCGTCGGTCTGGAGCGCCATAGCGAACGTATAGTTGGAGCCCCACGGCACCAGCTGCGTCTCGACAATGTTCGCCGAGTTCAACGCGTTGATCGCCGCGCGCTCGTCTTGCTGGCGCGTGCTTCCGGTGCGCAGAAATCGTGAGTGGAAAGGAAGCCGGTCGAAGCACTCCTGATCCTCGGACGGGTCGTGCGGGTGATCGGTCATAATGCTGTGCGCCCTCGTCGGGAGAATGAATACATCGTGATCAGGACTAGTGTAGCCAAACCGGTGCGTGATGTGCAGGAGCCGTGCTCCGTCACCAAAAATGTTCCGGCTTCGTCGTCTCCCGTTTTCACGACGGTGGCATACAAGCTGCTGACAAGATAGACTTGACAACTATGTGAGTCGGGATGTTATGCCCGGCTCACTTCTATTTCGGGGGTCTTGACGTTTCGCCCCCGGTTATGGTTCGGAAGGAGAACACCGACAATGTTTGACGTTACTGATCGCGCGCTCGACAAGCTGGAGACACTGAAGCAGGAGTCCGGCCCGCAGGAGGGTCAGGGCGTTACCCTGATCGTTCAGGAAGACGGCGAGCTCGGACTGGCGCTGGCTCATCCACAGGAAGAGGACCACGTTATCGAGCGCAACGGGGAGCCGGTCATGATCGTTCCACAGCCGCTGCTGGAGCCGCTGGAAGGCATTACGCTCGACTATGTCGAGAACGATGATCACCAGGGCTTTACACTGGATCGACAGGATGGTGAGCCGGTCGCCGGCGATAGCTAATCTGTCGAGCTGTCACGCGTATGTGATGGTTGAACACCGGCAGCCAGCTGGCTGTCGGTGTTGTGTGTCTGGCGCACTTCAGGCGCTTGTAGGTTCATAGATGGACGCTTTGCTATAATCGCGGTCGTTGAATCTGGTTGACGAGAAGGTGGAGTACGTGAGAGTCACGGTTGAACAACAGCCGAAAAGTTCGGTTACGCTCGACATCGTTGCTGATGATGATGAGTTCAAGAAGGCGGTTGATCGCGCGTTTCGCCGCGTGAACGAACTGGTTAATGTTCCGGGATTCCGCCCCGGGAAGGCCCCGCGGCAACTCGTCGAACAGCGGGTCGGCCGTGATTTGATCGTTCAGGAAGCGCACCGGGAGATTATGGATGATCTCTATCGCCAGGCGCTTGAACAGGAAGATATCGTACCGGTCTCTGATCCGGACGTTGATGTCTATCAGGATGAGCCGGTCGGCTTCAAAGTGACCGTCGAGGTTTATCCCAAGGTCAATCTTGGCGATTACTCGGGCATTTCGGTTGAGCCGCGCGAAGTCAATGCCGCTGACGAAGAAATTGACGACGTTATCCAGAACCTGCGCAACCAGCAGAGCACCTGGGTCGAGCCGTCGGAACCGCGATCGCCGGTTGAGGGCGATCAGGTCATCCTTGATTTTGAAGTGTACGAGGGCGACGAGGAGTTCCACGAGCCGGTCGTTGGAGCTGATTTCGTTCTCGGCGAGGGGCCGCTTTTCAAGCAGATTGAAGAAGCGGTCAAGTACCTGCAGCCGGGCGCCGAAGCGGAGTTCGACATTGCGTTCGATGAAGACGATGAGGAAGTCCCCGAACAGATCCGCGGGAAGACGCTTCACTATAAGGTGAAGCTCCAGGAAGTCAAGACACGGGAGCTTCCGGAGCTTGACGAGGAATTCCTGCAGTCGATCGGGGAAGACTATGAAACCGTCGACGATCTGCGCGAGGCGATCCGTAAGGACTTGCTGCAGAACAAGGTGCAGCAGTCGCGTGACGAGTTTCTCAACGAGGCGTTCGAGCAATTCGCTAATCTGTCGAACCTCGAAGTACCCGACGGCCTGATCGACAGCGAGCTTGATCGCGAATTCCAGCAGCTCGGCGAACGACTCGGTCAGCAGGGCATGAGCATGGATGAGTATCTGCGCATGACCCAGAAGTCGGCCGACGACATCAAGTCCGAGATGCGGCCGGAAGTTGCGAACCGGGTGCGAAACTCGCTGGTTCTGGAAGCATTCGGTGAGGCCGAGGGAGTCGAAGTCACCGACGAAGACATCGACGCCGAGATCGACACGATGGTCGGCGACAACGAGCAGGCCGAGCAGATGAAGGAGCTCTACCAGAGCGATTACTTCAAGAACATGCTTCGCAGCCAGCTTGAGAACCGGAAGATTACCGAACGACTGGTTGAGTTTGTCAGTGGCGGCGCCGGCGCTATTACCGGAGAAGGCAAGACCCTGCTCGACGAGCAGGAGAGCGGCGAGACCGTTGAGTCAACCGAGATCGAAGGCTCGTCGGACGATGAGACAGCCGGTGAGGACGCTGACGACGAAGCTGTAGTCGAGAATGCGAAAGCCGCGGCGGCCGCAGGGTCCGGTAACGACGATGCAGATGATGCAGACGATACCGAGGCTGATAAGAAATCGGACGCGTAGCCAGCGAATCTGACCGCGGGGAAGGAAGACCGAATACATGGATGATCACATGCATCCGCAGGCGATTGTTCCGTACGTTGTTGAGACCACAAACCGCGGTGAGCGAGCCTATGACATTTACTCACGGTTGCTTCGAGACCGGATTATCTTTCTGGGGACCGGAGTCGATGATCAAGTCGCGAATGCGATCATCGCGCAGATGATCTTTCTGGACTATGAAAGCCCGGAGCAGGATATCAAGCTCTACATCAACAGCCCGGGCGGTCTCGTTTATGCCGGGCTGGCCATTTATGATACGATGCAGATGATTCGCTGTGACGTACAGACATACTGCATCGGCTTGAGTGCAAGCATGGGCGCAGTGTTGCTCGCAGCCGGGACAAAGGGCAAGCGATTCGCTCTCCCGCACTCCCGGATTCTGATTCATCAGGGGAGCTCCGGCTTCCGCGGCTCAGTGCCGGACATTGAGATCCAGGCGCGCGAGACGATCAGTCTGACCACCAAGATGACCGAAATCATGGCCTATCACACCGGTCAGACATTTGAGCGGATCAAACAGGATACCGAACGAGACTACTTCATGTCGGCCGAAGAGGCGCGGGATTACGGCCTGGTTGACCAGGTGCTCGCTCCGCATCAGGCGCCGGCGGTCTAGTAAACAGATACGGGGGATCTGAGGCATGGCAAATTCTCGTGGCGGACGAGGACAGTACCGATGCTCATTCTGCGGCAAGGGGCAGGATGAGGTTCGACGCCTGATTGCCGGGCCGGGAGCTGTCTACATCTGTGATGAGTGTGTCCAGCTCTGCCGTGAGATCATCGATGAAGAAGAAGTGCCTGATTCATCGCCGCAACCGACGCTGACAAGCGTTCCGACGCCAAAAAAGCTGTACGAACAGTTGAGTCAGTACGTCATCGGCCAGGATCGAGCCAAGAAGATCCTCTCGGTGGCCGTCTACAACCACTACAAGCGCGTCACCGCGAGTCTTGATGACGATGAGGTCGAGCTGCAGAAGACGAATATCCTGCTGGTCGGGCCAACCGGTAGCGGGAAGACGCTTCTGGCGCAGACGATGGCGAAGTTGCTGGACGTTCCCTTTTCGATCGCCGATGCGACCGCGCTGACGGAAGCCGGATACGTAGGCGAAGACGTGGAGAATATCCTGCTTCGCCTGATCCAGTCGGCTGGCGACGTGCAGCGCGCCCAGCATGGGATTATCTACATCGACGAGATCGACAAGATCGCCCGGAAGAGCGACAACCCGTCGATTACGCGTGATGTTTCCGGCGAAGGGGTGCAACAGGCGCTGCTCAAGATCATCGAGGGCACGGTGGCCAACGTTCCGCCGCAGAGTGGTCGCAAGCATCCGCATCAGGAATACATCCAGATCGATACCACCAACATCCTGTTCATTTGCGGTGGCGCCTTTGAAGGTCTCGAAGAGGTCGTCAAGAAGCGAGTCGGCCGCACGAACACCTTCGGGTTCAACGCGCACTTCGATGAGGATACTGGCGAGGACGACGGTAGCGTACTCAAGCACGTGAATCATGACGATTTGCTGGAGTACGGGCTGATCCCCGAGTTTGTCGGACGACTGCCGGCCGTGGTCTCGCTGGATCACCTCACGCACGACGACCTGATGCGAATCCTGGTCGAACCGCGGAACGCGGTGGTGCGTCAGTACAAGAAGATCATGCAGCTGGACGATGTCGAGCTCGTGTTCACCGATGACGCCCTGGAAGCGACCGCCAGCCAGGCTGAAAAGTGGAAGACAGGGGCGCGCGGGTTGCGCACGGCAATAGAAGACGCGCTGCTTGACGTAATGTACGAGATTCCATCGCTTGATGGCGTGCAGAAGTGCATTATCGATGCGGATGTGATCAACCGGCGCCGGCCGCCGTTGCTAGTCGCCGCCGGTGACGAGGAATTGCCGCGGGATTATCAGGAAACGGCCTAGATCGTCCCCACCAATCCAGAACGCCTGATCCGGGAGCGCTAGTCTGCGCTCCCGTTTTCGTCCCTGAGATCCAGAATCGCCAAATCGACCTGTTGGTTAGCGCGGTAATAGATGGAGTGGCGCGGCTCACAATTGCTGGGGTGCGAACGCAGGGCCACTCCATGATATTGGGTGAGGGGGCTGGATTGACGATTGTCAGCACCGGTCGGGCGAGTCTTCGCCACCTGAATGGGATCGTCGCCAGCTCGCAATGTCGTTCAGGTGATCGGCGTAGTGATCGTACGTATCGACTGCGAGCAATTCGGCGGTGACCGCCGGCGATGTTTCGATGCGTTCAATCAACGCGGCGTGCGTTTCATGGAGCTCGGTCCAGAGCTGAGCGAGTGATTTGTGGCGATTCTGCTCGACATCAGCCTCGTTGAACTCATCAATTGATGAATAGCTCATGTGTTCGACGATCCACCACGGCCGATGCTCGCCCTGCTCGGCGTAGTGAAGCGTCCGGATGGCGATCTGATCCCAGGTCTCGAGATGACTGATGAGATCTCTGAGCGACCAGATGCCGATAACGTTTGGGATGTGCAACTCGTCTTCGGTGAATTCCCCGAGCTCATGGATGAGTTGCCGCCAGTTCTGATCGACCTTAGCTTGTATCCTGGCGCGTTCATTCGAGCTAATGATCATCGTCCATCCTTACTGAACGGTGTTTCTTGAGCAACTCGTGGTGTAGCTGCTTGTGGAACACCCGTCTCGACCGGGTGTGAAAATCAGTCGCGTGCATTCAACAGTGCTCGGGAGCCGGGTGCAGGGCTTCAGCAGACGCGGTACGATGGCGGTAGCATGCGGACGATCACGAATTGGCGGGCAGTCCGGCATATTGAACAGGGGAGTGGTGACGTTGGCCAGAAAAATAGTGATACGCGGCGGAATCGTCAGTAACGATTCAGATGTATTTCAGGCAGATGTCGTCATCGATGGCGAGCAGATCGCCGCGTTGACGTCCGACGCCTCAGACGTCGACGCCGACGAGGTCATTGACGCGTCCGACAAACTGGTCGTACCGGGCGGAATTGACGCCCACACGCATTTCAAGGATCCGGATCCGAAGGAGATCGAGGGCTTCTACTACGGCAGCATGGGCGCCGTAGCCGGCGGGATCAGCTCAGTGGTAGAGATGCCCCAGGCGACGCCAACCGCGACTGAAGCTGGACATATCGCGGAGAAGATCAAGCTGGGCGAACAGAAGTCGCTGGTTGATTTTGCCCTCTGGGGCGCTGCGGTCAACCAGGATCTCGAGTCGATCGAAGAGATGATTGATGCGGGTATCGTCGGGGTGAAGTCGTTCATGGCGGGGTCCAGTCCCGGATTCCCACGCATTACCGACGCTAGCATGTACGACGTCTTCGCCCTGCTCGCTGATTCGGATATCCCGTATGGGCTGCACGCTGAAAACGACGAACTGCTGCAGGACGGCATTCGCACGTTGCAGGAAGCAGGCGAGAACGACCCGCTGGCTCACGCTGATTCCCGGCCTCCGATCGTCGAGGCCGAGGCGATCAACAGGGCCGTCTTCTTTGCCGAGCAGACGGGTGGGCGCGCGTACATCTGTCATACGAGCACGGTGAGCGGCCTGGAAATCATTCGAAACGCGAAGGAGCGCGGCGTTCGCGTCGAAGTGGAAACGTGCCCGCAATACCTGGCGCTTGATCAGGATGACTTGATCCGGCTCGGACCGTTCGGACGTTGCGCTCCGGCGATCCGCGAACGGGATGAAGTTGAACTGCTCTGGTCATATGTGCAGGACGGCACGATGGACACAATCGCCTCCGATCACTGCGGATACACGATCGAGAGTAAGGAAGCCGGGGCGAACAACATCTGGGAGGCGCCGCTCGGTCTTTCCGGTATCCAGACGATGCTGCCGGCAATGCTGGACGAGTTCCTGCACAAACGGGATCTTGATTTCACCGATTTCGTCCGCGTCACGAGCACCAACCCGGCAAAGATATTCGGATCGTACCCGCGTAAGGGCACGCTCCGACCGGGATCGGACGCGGATATCGCGATCTATGATCTCAATGCTCCCTGGACGGTGAACGGCAAGGATATGCTGCACAAGAACAAGTGGTCCCCGTTTGAGGGGAAGAAGATCGGCGTCCGAGTGATCCGAACGCTGGTGCGCGGCGCCACGATGTACGAGTTCAACGGAGACCACGTCGTTCATGGCCAGGCGGGCCATGGTCGCTTCATTGATCGCGAATACGGAGTCGGAGGCTAGTCGATGACCATTACGTTGAAGAACGGATTGATTTATGACGGTACCGGCGCTGCGCCGGTTCACGGGAATGTCGTAATCGACGGAGATCAGGTCGTGGCGGTCGGTCCAGATGCGGCTGAATCCGGCGATGTGATCGATGTTGACGGCCGGGCGGTTGCCCCCGGCTTTATCGATATGCACAGTCATTGCGATCTTGTCTGCATGTCTGATCCGCAGCTTGCTCCGAAACTGATGCAGGGGGTCACACTGGAGCTCCTGGGACAGGATGGGCTTTCCGAAGCGCCGATCAAGGATGAGGATGTCCCGCTCTGGCGACGTCATCTCTCCGGTCTGAACGGCGACCCCGAACTGCCGTGGGACTGGCGAAGCTTCGGAGAGTATCTCGATCGGTGCGAGGGGGCGGCGACCAACGTTGCTGCGATGGTCGGTCACGGTACAGTCCGGCTTCACGCGATGGGCATGGACGATCGCGATCCGACGCCTGAAGAACTGGATCGCATGCGAAAGCTGGTCGATGAGTCGATCCAGCAGGGCGCGATCGGATTCTCCACGGGGTTGATCTACTCCCCGTGCGTCTACAGCGGAACCGAAGAGATGATCAGCATTGGCGAGATCGTCGCAAAGCATGGCTCGTTTATGGTCTATCACATGCGCTACGAGGGCGAAGAGATTCTGAAAGGAATGGATGAAGTCTTCCGGATTGCCCGGGAGAGTGGCGCAGCGTGTCACATTTCCCATTTCAAGGCGCGCGGCCGCCGGGCGTTCGGTAAGTCGACCGACATGATCAATGCGGTCGAGAAGGCGCGGAGCAGCGGACTGGACATCACCGCTGACCAGTATCCGTATACAGCCGGAAGCACCATGCTGGCCGCGCTGCTGCCTCCCTGGGCGCATGCGGAAGGCATTCAGACGCTCAATCGCTGGCTTCGAGACTCCCGTATGAAGGATCTGATGCGCAAGGATATGGTCGAGGGACGGAATGACTGGGAGTCGAACATCATTGCCACCGGCTGGGAGAACATCAGGATTTCCGGTGTTCAGACCGAGAAGAATTCTTGGGTTGTCGGCAAGTCACTCCAGGAGATCTCAGAACAATGGGGAATCGAGCCGTTCGAAGCGACGGTTCGGTTGCTGGTCGATGAAGACCACGAAGTGTCAATGATTCTTTTTGCGATGGACGAGGACGATGTCAAGCAGCTCATCGTTCAGCCGTGGCTGATGCATTGCTCGGACGGGCTGATGGGAGGGACGCCGCATCCTCGGACGTACGGCACGTTCCCGCGGGTTCTCGGGCACTATGTGCGTGATGAGGGCCTGATGCCGCTGGAACGGGCTGTCCACAAGATGACCGGATTGTCCGCCTGGCGTCTCGGACTCCCTGATCGCGGGGTTCTGAAGCCGGGGAACTACGCGGATGTCACCGTGTTTGACCCGGCGACCGTTATTGATCGGGCGACATACGACAATCCGACGGTTCATCCCGACGGCGTCGAACAGGTCATTGTGAATGGCGTTCATGCTGTCCAGGACGGTCGCGCCACCGGAAACCTGCCGGGCCGGGTATTGCGGCGGGAGGTTCGGGCGCCGGGAACCCG
>SKTL01000237.1 GCA_007122555.1 Thermomicrobiaceae bacterium
GCGACAAGCCGTGTTCTGGATCCCAAGGTTTCCCCTCCCTCTCGTACGATGTCGGATTCTCGTTTGGTCCCGGCGTAATACGTACAGCATCGCGCGCCCGACGCTGAGGCGGGCGGACCTTCCCGTTCCGCCCTCTCCCTTCCTGCCTGGAGGAGCAGATACGGTATGCAAGCCGCTATTGAGACTGATTCGCGTTGCAGCGCGCAATCACGCTGACATCCCATGTCAGAATATTACGACTGATACGCAAGCATACTATACCCTGTTATGAATAGAACGTACATCTTTCCGCGCGGTTACGCAAGGTTAATCGAGGCCGAGCGCAGCATTTGAACATGCCAGGAGTCCGGAGATGTGCGGTTGGACCAGGGCAAACTCCGGCCGGGCGAGGAACGGCGCTATTCCTGTCTGCTCCAGACGATGGAGCGGAGCTCGCCGCCGGCGCTGAAACTTGCGGCCCCGGTGACGGTTGGCCGGGAACCTGCCGGGTCTTGCTGCACGTCGTCGATGAGGAGCGGGATAATCTCCCGGGTGTTTTCGATTATGTCGATACCCGCGAGGTCCGGACCGGTCAACCAGTGCAGCGAACCTTCCTCACAGCGCGGAGCTTCCGGACGATCGGCATCGCCGGTGAAATAGAGCAGAATCGTCAGTGGATGGCCGGGTCGTTGCTGCAGCAGGGAGCGACGAAGCGTAAAGCGTTCGATCTCGCGGGGATCCAGACCGGTCTCTTCCCGGATCTCCCGCAGCGCCGCGGTCTGGACGTCATCAAGCTCATCCGGTTCGACGCGCCCGCCGATGCCGGTCCAGCGTCCGGGAGCGAAGCGCTTGTGCTCGCCGCGTTTCAGCATCAGGTATCGGTCCGCGCAACGCAGCAGCGTCATGGTGTAGACGGCGATCCCGCCTGGCTGGCTCATCAATCCTCGCCTTTTCCGTCCATCCGATAACAGCCTGCCGGGCCGTCCTTGACGCATTGGTCACAGGTTGACACGGGCGCCCCCGTAGACCACGATTGTCACCCGAAACGCGTTTGCGTCAGCGGTGAGGTACTTAATGGAAGCACGGTATCCGTTCCAGTCGACGCCACCAAAGGTTACGTTACTGCCGGATGAGTCGTCAGCTCACCCGTTCGGACTGACGGTCGCCGCGGCCTGGTCGTGCTATGGAGGCCGTCCCGCGAAGGTCGAAAACGTGATGCGACTCATGGACGAATCCCGGGATGAACCGGGCGATGAGGCGCGTCCCCACAGGCGAAAACGGGCGCAACGACTCTACAGCGACCTCTTCGAGGCCGGGCACCACACCACCTTCCAGCACGCGAACTTCGTTTTCGTCCTGGACGGCGTCTCCCGGCTGGCGATCTGGTCGTTCTTTCATCATCATCCATTTTACAACTCCGAGCAGGTCTCACAGCGGTACCGGGAAGTCTCCGGCAAGACGATGGTGACGCCGGACCTGCCGGACCATCTCATGCCGATCTATCAGGGCGCCATTGATCGATCGCTTGAGGGATACCGCCGGCTGACGGAGCTCATGACGCCGCACCTGGCCGAACGCTACGGGCAGGTCTTTCCCGCCCGAGCGAAAGCGAAGGGCGAGGCGGCCGAGCAACGGCGCGCCAGCGAGATCCAGAAGAAAGCGCAGGAAATCGCCCGCTATGTCCTGCCGCTTGCGACGCCGGCGCACTTCTACCATACGATCAACGGGTTGACGCTGCTGCGGTACTACGTGCTGGCCAATCAGCTCGATGTTCCCGGAGAAGTCCGCTATCTCGTCAACCAGATGGTCAATGAGGTGCTGACGATCGATCCCTACTTTCTCGGGGCGCCGGATTACCCGCTCGATCTGCAGATCCTGGCGGCTGAGGATACCGTGGAGTTCGATGTGCTGAACGAGGTTCGCCAGAACCTGAACGGCAACAGCGACGAGTCGTTCTTCCAGGAGTTCGACCGCCAGCTCGGCGGGTATCATTCCCGGCTTGTCAGTTATGACGACAACGCCGAGCAGACGCTGGCGAACGCGGTGCGGTCCGTTCTGGGCGCGTCATCGGACGAGTTGACCGATCCGGCGGCGATCGCGAAGGTGCTTGATCCGGCCGAGAACCAGTATCTCGGTCACCCGCTCTTTCTGGCGATGAACTCCAAGCTGATGCAGTCGCTGAATCATGTCCCGTTTACCTTCCAGAAGCGCATCAGCGGGGCGGAAGAGGCGCAGAACCAGCGGCACCGCGGATCGCAATCCTCCAGTCCGGTGCTCTCGGCGCATCTTCGTGAGGAACCGGACGTCATGGTCCCGGAAGATGTCGCCCGCGCGCCCGAAGCGCTGGAGGAGTACCACGCCACGGTGAAGGCGCTCTGGGACGCCAAGAACCAGCTGCTCGACGCCGGTGTCGAACCGGAGAAGGTGCTCTATCTGTTGCCGAACAGTCACAACGTGCGGTTCTACGAGACCGGCACGCTGCTGACCTACTACTGGAAGTGGGTCAAACGGCTCTGCTTCAACGCTCAGCGGGAGATCTTCGAGACCGCTCGACAGGAGACCGAGCAGGTCAAGGTCGCCCTGCCGGGAATTGGCGAGTACGTCGCGCGACCGCCGTGCGTGGTTCGCCATCACGCCGGGTCAAAACCGTTCTGCCCGGAAGGGGAACGCTACTGCGGCATTCCCGTCTGGCGCAATTACGATTTCTCGGGCATCGCCCAGCGACGGGTGATGTAGGCGGCGGGAGCGGTCCACGGTTGCGTCACAGGCTATATGTGAGGCGCATTGGCGATTATCGTTTGACACGGGCGAACCATTGTCCCCGAGCGGTGCTTGCGCCTCGCGTAGCGGAGAGAGATCCGAGGGTTTGGCAAGGGCCTCTGGCTGATCCTGACAGGGCTCCTCCGGCGACATCTCAGATCCCTCCGCTACGGTCGGGATGACACCAGGGATGGTCGGGATGATACTCAGATGGGCTGATTTCAGAGCAGCTTGAAGAACGGATCGCCGGTCTACCATTCAAGGTCATCGAGAACCGGCGTAAGACGTCGACTCTGGTCCCTCGTCGATCTCGTCATAGATCTCCTCCGGCTCGATATGGTAGTCCCTGACGATCTGGGCCGAGAGCGTTCCACCGAAGATCACCACGTTCGATTGAATAAAGACGAAGAACAGGAACGCAACCACGCCGCCGAGCGCGCCGTAGACCTCTTGATAGTTGCCGAAGTTCGACACGTACAGGCTGAACCCGCCTTTGACAAGCTCGAAGCCGATCGCGCTGAACGTCGCTCCGATGGCCAGGTAGCGAAAGGGATAGCGCGCGTTTGGAAGCACCCGGTATAGAAGGAGGAACGCGGTAAACGAGATGATGTAGGGAAGCGCGAAATAGGTTGCGTTCCAGGTCCAGGAGGACAACTGCGTCTCATGAAACCAGTCGGTGAACTGCGTTTCCAGGACTCGAACCGTCGCCGTCGCCGAGACCGATATCAGCGCCAGCAGCATGACCGCCGGAAGATTCAGCATATCCATCAAGCGGCCGATCAGGAAGTTCCGGGTCTGCCTGATGTTGAACGCTTGGTTCAGCGCCCGTCGGAGCGCCGCGAACATGTTGCTGGCTGTCCAGGCGGTGCCGATGAGACCGGCCGCCAGAAGCACGGGCGAGCTCGCCCGGGAAATATCCGAGATGACATTGCTGATCTCGGTCCGGATGTCGAACCCGGCTGGAACGACGCTCACCATCGCGTCAACGGTCTGCTGCTGCAGCTCAGGGTCGCGGACGACGATGCCGAACACCGTCACCACGAAGATCATAGTGGGAAACAGGGAAAACAGGACATAGTAC
>SKTL01000001.1 GCA_007122555.1 Thermomicrobiaceae bacterium
TCCGCCGACCAGCAGCCCGCTGGTTAGCGGTGTTTTCTCAGAACTAGCGAGGAGATCAGCGCCCCGGTTAGCGGGCGCCGATCTTCGTTAACTGCGAGTTTACCCATCGTTGACGATGCGTTCAGGAAAGGACTTCGCGGGCGGCGATGTCGGTGCGGTACTGACAATCACGGAAACTCACGCCGGAGATGCCGCGGTAGACCGTTTCTCGGGCGCTGGCGAATGAATCCTCGACGGCCGTTATCGTGACCACCCGTCCGCCACTCGTCACCAGCGTGCCGTCGCTGTCCTTATCGGTGCCGGCGTGAAATGCGAGCAGGTCGCCCGACAGGTCAGCAAGCCCCTGAATCTGCATGCCTTTGCGATAATCGCCGGGGTAGCCGCCGGACGCGAGAACGACGCCCACTGCGGCGCCATTGCGCCAGGACGGCTGATCAACGTCGGCGAGCGTTCCGGTTGCTGACGCGTAGAGAAGTTCGGCGAGGTCGCTTTCAAGGAGCGGCAGGATCACCTGGGTTTCCGGATCGCCAAAGCGGCAGTTGAACTCCATGACTCGCGGCCCGTCCGGAGTGAGAATCATGCCGGCGTAGAGCACGCCGCGGTATTCGATTCCCTGCTCGCGAAGATGGTCGATCGTCGGTTGAAGAATCGTTCGGGTTATCTCGACCATGAGCTCCGGGTCGACTGACGGAACCGGGCAATAGGCGCCCATCCCTCCGGTATTCGGACCATTGTCGCCATCGAGCGCGCGCTTGTAGTCGCATGATGGAAGCAACGGGAGGATCGTCGTACCGTCGGTAATTCCGATTATCGAGACCTCGAGCCCAACCAGGTAATCCTCCAGCAAGACCTCATCGGCGGCGTCGCCCAGGCTTCGTTCCACCATCATATCCCGAAGCGAATCGACAGCGTCCTGGTGTGTCTGGGCGATCACAACGCCTTTTCCAGCTGCAAGACCGCTCGCTTTGATGACGATCGGCAACGGCATGTCGAGCGCGGCGTCCGCGGCCGCTTCGAACGTGTCGTACCGTTCGGCCCGTGCGGTCGGCACTCCGGCCCTGTTCATAATTGCCTTCGCCCAGACTTTGCTGCTCTCGATCTGAGACGCCGCCTGAGTTGGACCAGCGATCGTCAACCCGCGGGCCTGGAAGCGATCGACGATTCCGGCCGCCAGCGGCGCTTCCGGCCCGACGACCGTAAGATCGATGCGATGGTGTTCGGCGGTGTTAACAAGCCGGTCGATGTCCTCGACCGGAACAGGAATGTTGGTCCCAATCTCCGCGGTCCCGGGATTTCCCGGAGCGATGAAGACGTCGCTCACCTGAGGAGACTGGCTCAGTTTCCAGGCGAGCGCATGCTCGCGCCCTCCTCCGCCGATGACCAGTACCCGCATGGATCCTCCTCTTACTCCCATTCGATCGTTGCCGGCGGCTTGCTGGTGACGTCGTAGACGACCCGGTTGATGCCGTCGATCTCGTTGACGATGCGGTTGCTCATCCGTGAGAGCAGTTCATCCGGCAATCTGGCCCAGTCGGCCGTCATCGCGTCTTCTGAGGTGATGGCGCGGATCGCGATCACCTTGGCGTAGGTTCGGCCGTCGCCCATGACTCCGGTTGTGAAGACGGGCAGCAGTACGGCAAAGAATTGCCAGATCGCCTGGTGCAGACCGGCGCCCTCGATTTCCTGGCGCACGATCGCGTCGGCTCGGCGTAGTAATGCGAGATCCTCGTCGTTGACGGCTCCCAGAATACGGACCGCCAGTCCCGGCCCGGGAAACGGCTGCCGCTGGACAATATCATCGGGAACGCCGAGACGTTTCCCGATCTCGCGGACTTCGTCCTTGAAGAGGAACCGCAACGGTTCCAGCAGTTCGAACTGAAGGTCGTCCGGGAGTCCGCCGACGTTATGGTGCGTTTTAATTTTCTGCGCTGAGCCGGAACCTCGCGTGGCGCTCTCAATAACGTCCGGATAAAGCGTTCCCTGAGCAAGATACTTGAACGGACCATGTTCCCGGGCCGCATGTTCAAAGACACGGATGAATTCAGCGCCGATCGCTTTGCGTTTTTCTTCCGGATCCATCACGCCCGACAGACGCTCCAGGAAGCGTTCGGTGGCGTCGACATAGACCAGATTCATGCCGAAACTCTGCTCGAAGGTGCTGCGAACCAGCTCGGCTTCTCCTTCCCGGAGCAGGCCGGTGTTGACGAATACCGGCGTGAGCTGCTCGCCGATCGCCTGATGAATCAGCGCCGCGGCGACCGAGGAATCAACCCCGCCGGAGAGCGCCAGCAGGACGCGTTCCGGCCCGACTTCGGCGCGAATCTGCTCAATAGTTGATTCGATGAACGATTCCGGCGTCCAGTTTCCGCTGCAGCCGCAGACTTCGTAGAGGAATGAGCGAATGATCGCCGTGCCGAGCGGCGTGTGGGACACCTCAGGGTGAAACTGAATCCCGACGATGGTGTCCCGGCGCATCGCGGCAAATGGCGCGTTGTCGCTGATGGCCAGCGTCTCAAACCCGGGCGGAAGCGTTTCGATGCGGTCGCCATGGCTCATCCAGACATCGATCTGCTCCGGCAGCCCGCTGAAGATCGATTCGTTCTTCAGGACCTTGATCGTTGCCGGGCCATATTCCCGTTCTTCCGCGGCTCCGACATCGCCCCCGAGATGATGGGTCAGCAACTGCATCCCGTAGCAGATGCCGAGCACGGGCAGGCCGGACTCAAGCACCCATGACGGCAGCGACGGCGCCCCAGCTTCATACACGCTCGACGGACTGCCCGAGAGGATGATCCCTTTTGGATTGATCGGCTCGATCCGATCCCAATCGACGTCGTGCGGGAGCAACTCACTGTACACGTTCGCTTCTCTGACACGACGGGCGATAAGCTGAGAATACTGCGAACCGTAGTCAAGAATGACGACGCTATCCCGCTCGGCGGCCGCCTTGAACGTCGCGCTTTCCGTCGCTGACGGAGACGCGCTCTTGCCCTGTTGCACCATAGATCCTCAATTCCGGCTGAATTCCAGGCGACCTGCCTCGCCCCGCAATGATTCTACCCAATCAGGCCTGATTACTCCCCGTGTTCGCGCCGTTTCTGGCGACCCTGCGGATAGCCGTTGTATGATCCAATCGGTAATCTGGTGCGAAGGGGGAACAGTGAGTCGGACCGGCACGGATACGAGTATCGCGCGTGTTGCAGTGCTGCTGTCGGGTAGTGGTCGGACCCTTAGAAACCTCCTATCGCACGCGGAAGCTCCAGGAAGCCCGCTGGAAGTCGCACGGGTTATCAGCACGCGACGAAATGTCGCCGGGAACGATGTCGCTATCGCGGCTGGCATACCGCTCTCGATTATTCCCCGGCGGGATTTCAATTCTGGTGAGGCATTCAGTGACGAAATCATCAACGTCCTCGATGCCGAAAGCGCCGATCTCATTGTTTGCGCCGGGTTCTTGAGCAAATTGACGGTTCCGGATCGTTACATGGGACGTATTTTGAACATTCACCCTTCGCTGCTGCCGCTTTTCGGCGGACAGGGGTACTATGGGGACCGCGTCCATCAGGCGGTGCTCGATTCTGGGATGAGAGTCAGTGGATGCACCGTGCATTTCGTTGACAACGCCTACGACGCCGGGCCGATTGTGGCGCAACGATGTGTGCCGGTCCTGCCTGGGGATTCGGTTGATTCCCTCGCTCAACGGGTGTTTGGAACCGAGTGTGAGTTGTATCCCTCAGTCGTGTTCCAGGTAGCGCGGGGCAAGATCTGGCTTGAGGGACGGGACGTGCAATTCGGGTGATCATCGGCGCGACATAAGTCA
>SKTL01000422.1 GCA_007122555.1 Thermomicrobiaceae bacterium
AGCAGAAGGAGTGGCGAGGTCGCGTGATTCAGATGCCGCCTCGGCAGGAAGGTCCGCTTGGCAAGCTGAAGTACAAGATCTGGGAGTTGCGCAACCGAACGCGATAGCAGTACATCGCGCCGCTCTTTCCTGAAGTGAAACGAGAAACAACAGGGAGCGCGCGGGATTTATCACAACCAGATTATTCCAGTGGTTGAAACAGGCGACGAGGGAGACAGTGCCGAACGTAGTTAGTGATATCGTCGATGTATATGTGTTTCGAAAATCACGCAGGCGAGTGCAATTCCTTGTGCTTCGCCGGCGAGATGATGTTGTCCTTGGAAGTATCTGGCAGTCAATTCACGGCAAGATCGAACCCGGTGAGACGGCCGTGGACACCGCCGTTCGCGAGGTGCAGGAGCATACCGGTCTCGATCCGCACACGATCTACTCGGCCGATTACATCAACCAGTTCTACGACCACAAGACGGATACAATCGTGCTCGCGCCATCATTTGCAGTCCTTGTCGGCCCCAGCGATGAGCCAACGCTCTCACCGGAGTATGGCGACTACGCCTGGTGCGACCTCGAGGAAACGGTGGCCCGCCTGCCATGGTCGGGACAACGCTGGGCGGCGCGACACATCTTTGATGTCATCGCAGTCGGCGGCGAAGAGGCCGAATTCTACGCGATTAGATAGATCCCCCGGTTGACCCGCAACACCGAAGCGAGAGGTTGGACCTGAAGGTTATACTTTCGGGACATTCAGACCGCGTTCGATTCTGTGAATGAGCGAGCATCCGACATGGCGACTTTCCAGATGAATACCGACTTCCAGCCCACGGGCGATCAGCCCCAGGCGATTGACAAACTGGTGGATGGCCTGGAGAAGGGATTCGCGCATCAGACGCTGCTTGGAGTTACCGGCTCCGGCAAGACGTTCACCATGGCGAACGTCATTGCCCGTGTTGGCAGGCCGACACTCGTCCTTGCCCATAACAAGACGCTCGCCGCGCAACTCTACAGCGAGTTCAAGGAGTACTTCCCGAACAACGCGGTCGAGTATTTTGTCTCCTATTACGACTACTACCAGCCAGAGGCGTACGTTCCGCGCACCGACACCTATATTGAGAAAGACTCCGACATCAACGAGGAGATCGAGAAACTCCGCCACGCGGCGACGCGCGCATTGCTGACACGTGACGATGTCGTGATTGTCGCTAGCGTCTCGTGTATCTTCGGTCTCGGGTCGCCTGAGGATTACGGCGCGACTGTCGTGAAACTCCGGAAGGGCAGCGCGGTGCGCCGAGATCGGGTGCTGCGTCATCTAATCGACATTCGGTACGAGCGGAACGACATGACCCTGACGCGTGGGACCTTTCGGGTTCGCGGCGATACGCTCGATATCTTCCCATCCTATGAAGAGATCGCTGTCCGCGCCGAGTTCTGGGGCGATGAGATCGACCGCATTGTCGAGATCGATCCGCTGACAGGCGAAGTGCTGGTTGAACGAAATGAGGTCGAGATTTACCCGGCCACCCACTTCGTGACCAGTCAGGACAAGCTGAAACTCGCCATCCAGGATATTCAGGATGAGTTGCGTCATCGTCTCAATGAGCTGGAAATCGAAGGGAAGGCGCTCGAAGCGGCCAGGCTCAAGCAGCGCACGATGTACGATCTGGAAATGCTCCAGGAAGCCGGTTACTGCTCTGGCGTCGAGAACTACTCCATGCATCTCTCGCGCAGGAAGCCCGGAGAACAGCCATGGACACTCATCGATTACTTCCCGGACGACTTCCTGATGTTCATCGATGAGTCGCACATGTCGATTCCGCAGCTTCGCGGCATGCACGCGGGAGATCGTTCCCGCAAAGACGTGCTAGTTGAGTACGGCTTCCGGCTGCCTTCCGCGCGCGACAACCGGCCGTTGACGTTCGACGAGTTTCAACGCAGCGTCAATCAACTGATCTACGTCTCGGCCACGCCGGGCCCCTACGAGATGGAACATAGCGAACAGACTGTTGAACAGGTGATCCGGCCGACCGGGCTGGTCGATCCAGAGATCTCGGTTCGCGAGACGAGAGGGCAGATCGATGACCTGATGGATGAGATCCATCGTCGCATCGCCAATGGCGAACGAGCCCTGGTCACCACGCTGACGAAGCGCATGGCGGAAGACCTTGCCGATTTCCTGAAGGAATCGGGAGTCCGAACGCACTATCTGCACAGCGAGATCGACACCCTGGAACGAATTGAAATTCTCCGGGATCTCCGGCTTGGCGTCTATGACGTCGTCGTCGGGATCAACCTTCTCCGGGAAGGACTCGATCTCCCGGAGGTGTCGCTCGTCGCGATTCTCGATGCGGACAAGGAGGGCTATCTCCGCTCCGAAGGGTCGCTCATTCAGATGGTCGGTCGAGCCGCCCGACACGTTGACGGTCTCGTCATTATGTACGCTGACAATATGACCGGATCGATGAAGCGCGCAATCGAGGAAACTTATCGGCGCCGGGCGATTCAACTTGAACACAACGAAGCGAACGGCATTACGCCGCGTGGAATCGTGAAAGAGATCAAAGACCTGACCGATCGCGTCCGCGCGGTTGCCGAAGAGAAACCGGGATACGATTCGGACGGGGAATCCGGCATCATCAGCGAGATCCCGCCGGATGAGCTCGCCCGGATGATTTCGGATCTCGAGAAGCAGATGAAACACGCGTCAAAGCAGCTGGAATTCGAAAAAGCCGCGCTTCTGCGGGATCAGATCGTCGAGCTCAGACGCATTCAGGAAGTGGTCTGATGCCAGAACGCAACAGATCGTCGCGGTAAACGTTATCCTTTACAGACGAACCCGCCGGAGGCGCGGGCCGTCGATGTTGCCGACCCTGAACGCCCATGCACCGGATAAAGGACGAAAATCACACTATGTCAACCCGCTGGAATCCATCTGTGCCACCAAGACAAGCGCCCGAACCTGATGTTCCGACCTGGAAGAAGTATCTGATACCTGGAGCGGGAGCCGGAGCATTGCTGCTGCTCGTCATCGCCGTGGCCGTCATCATCGCAGCCGGTGGTGACGACGACGATGACAGCGATGACGTCGACATCGCAATTGATACCGATGCAATCGCGACTGAGACGGCTGAAGCCGAGATCGCCAGCCTGACTCCAACGCCGAATCCAGAGGATGAGCTCGTCCCGCTCACTCCGGGAGCAGATGACACCGAGGACACCGAGATTACGCCTACACCGACGGCGACACCAGTACCAATAGACGAGACGCAGGCGCCGACCCCGACACCGGCGCCGGAAGAGCAAGCCCCGGCGCCGCCACCGTTGGTCGGTGATTTCGGCGAGCTGCCGCCAGGCGATATGCCCAGCGGCAGCCCCGCAGAAGCGCTCAGCATGCAGTTCAACCTGAACATGAGTTTGCAGGCAATTCCGTCTCAGGCGCCGGCCTATCAGATGCATCGCCGGCAATGGACGATGGCCGATGTTCAGAACCTGGCGTCTCGGCTCGGCATTGACGCAGACGTTGTTGATCAGGGCGGCGGCAGCTTCCGAGCGGAAGGCGGCACGGCCAGCATCTATATCAGCCCGACGACGATTCAGTATGTGCGCCCGTCAACATCCGACACCGTACCCCAGATTCCTGGAAACGATCAGCTCGTACAGATGGCTCGCAGCTGGTTGATCGACAACGGTCTCACCGGAGCGGATGTCGGATCGGGACGAGTGCTTGATCGGGATGAAAGTAGCGGGAAGGCGTTCGTCCTGCTCAAACCAGTCGAACCGGCCGACATTATTTCGGCCACGCCGTCCGCCGGGGTGACCGTACGC
>SKTL01000153.1 GCA_007122555.1 Thermomicrobiaceae bacterium
GCTCTTCGGGGTTAATGTCCAGCCAGTTCAGCCCATGCCCGCCAGCGATAAGTATGGTCTTGAGACTCTCGTCAGCAAACCGCTGAGCAATGCGGGCGATTTGCGGGACATTCCAGCTCATCGTCGCGCTAAGCAACACCGCGTCGGGATTATCGCGTCGAATTGCATGCATCAGGCTATCGGTGGGAACGTTTGCGCCAAGGAACGTGACACGAAACCCATGATACTCAAAGAGATCCGCCACGATTCGGGGCCCAAGATCGTGCAACTCGCCCTCAACACAGGCGACAAGGACATGACCGGCGGTCGACGCACGGCGAGGAAGTTGCTCGTAGAGTCGATTGACCACTACCTGCGCGACACCAGTTCCGATATGCTCATCGGCAACCGTAATCTCATCCCGTTCCCAGAGGCGGCCAAGCTCATACTGCGCGGTCTGGACAAGCCCGGTCAGTATATCCGGCACGGAGTACCCGTCGCCCAGCAGCTGGTCTACCAGCGAAAGCGCCATCGCCCGATCAGCGGCGAGCTGAATCGAAACGAATTGTTCAACGAAATCGTCGATTGGCTTGCGCGGTTGACTGGTAATCGACAACCTATCCCCCACAACGCAACAGGACGGCGTCATCCATGCGCTTCAACGACAAAAAAACCGGAACTGGGTTGAACACCCCACACCGGTCCCGCGCCAGTCGACTTTTCCTGAACACGGCCCCAGGCTGTACCGCTTTCGGTCAGGTATCTGGAGCCCACGGGCGGACTCGAACCGCCGACCTCATTCTTACCAAGAATGTGCTCTGCCTCCTGAGCTACGTGGGCGCAACTCGTCGGGAATGATACTCGAAAATTCCTGCTGCGCCAAACTGCGAGGGAATCGCTGACGGAAGCTCGATCGAGACTAGCTTCTCGCGCGGAGTGGTTGCAGCACGCCCGCGGCAGTGTCGCTCACAGTCACGTGCTTCTCCGGAAGCGACGCCTTGATTTCAGCCGCGTCTGGCGCCCCTGGAGTCCACGATGCGCCACGGAAGGGTTCCACCGAGAATCCGAGACGACGGAGAAATGGCGCCACCCAGCGCGCCGCGTGCGGCTTGGGGTTCACCGGGTGACCGGGCGCGTGCGAGTCTGAACCGCAACTGACCACCAACCCGCGATCGATCGCCATGGAGCGATACTTCGTTGTGTCGGTATCGCTGTAGGAACGATAGTGGCCCTCAAGTCCGTCGATCGCCGCGATCTTCAACATTCGGTCAAGCTGCTCTTCGCTCATCAAGCCGCCGCCATCGTCACGTCCGGGATGAGCGACGATACAGATCCCGCCCGCTTCCCTGGCGGCCGCTACGGTCACGTCGAGCGGCGTGTCGACCTTCAGATCTTCACCGGCATTGATCACCAGGCGATGCGCAGTCATCAAGTTCGTGGCGTGTCCGTCTTTGATAAGGGTGCGCAGCACATGTACTGGAAGCAATGGCCGTCCGGCGACGACCTCATCCAGCGATTTCAGTTGCTTGCCCTGATTCTCCACCAGTTCGATCGCCCGTTCCGCGGCCGCGCGCAGGTTATCATCCTGCTCCGTGATCAGCTGCCGAAATCTCTGCGACCGTGGAAGCTCCATGTCAACGTTGTAGACCAGCAGGTGCCACTGACGCCGGTCCCACTCGGTCGTCACCTCAATCCCCGGGACGACGATCATTCCCCTCGGTTGAGCGCGTTCGATCACCTCGTCAACGGAGCGCATCGTATCGTGATCACATACGGCGATCACGCGGAACTCGCGCTCGGCAAGATGGTCAACCAGTTCCTGCGGTGTCCAGTCTCCGTCACTCGCCAGTGTGTGCATATGCACATCCACTGCGTCATGCGGCTGCAAACATTCATTCGGGGGAACAAACATCTCGTGATCGCGTACTCTCAGCCCGTCGCGGCTGGCTCGGCAAATTCTCGAGTACAAGTATATCGTCTGCGCTAAGCCAATACGGAGGAAAAGCCGATTGTTTTCGCCTGAACATGGCAGAATCTGAGAAAAGGCACGAGAAGGGAAAGGGAAGGGTCCGCCGATGGTAGATCGCGACACGCTCGTTCAGTTCGCCGACGATCTCCTTCAGACCGAGACGTTTCGGGATATCGCGCTCAATGGATTGCAGATCGAAGGCGCCAACACCATTCAACAGCTTACCATCGCCGTGAGCTGCAATCAGCAGACGATTGACGCGGCCGTTGCGGACGGCTCGCACGCAATACTCGTCCATCACGGGCTGGTGCTGAACGGACAGGTCGGCGACATTCGCGGAGCGGTCAGGAGCCGGTTGAAAGGCATCCTGTGCAACGACATCAACCTGATCGGCTATCATCTGCCGCTCGATGGCCACCCGGAAGTCGGCAACAACGCCCGTCTGGCCAACGCATTGGACCTCGAGATCGCGGAGCCGCTGGATACCTACGGACCGCCCGCAATCGGGTATCTGTGCACCCCAACTCAGCGGACGACGGTTGACGATCTGGCCAGTCGCCTTCGGAGCGTCACCGGCCAGGATGTTATTACGCTCCCCGGCGGAGTCAGGAATATTGATCGGGTTGCCGTGCTGTGCGGTTCCGGCGCGCCCGCTCTGGAAGAAGCGGCGGCGAAAAATTGCCAGGCTCTGGTGACCGGGGACGCCCGTGAGCCAACAATGGCGATGGCTCGCGAACTCGGCGTAACCGTGCTGGTTGGCGGTCATGAGGCGACGGAACGGCTCGGGGTTCAAGCGCTGGCGGAACGCATGAGCCAGGAGTTTGGGATCAGCTATCGGTTCGTCGCCGATCCGAACCCGCTCTAGGGCGTCAGTGACGGCATTTTCTCTGCTAGGATCGAAGCGCAACGCTGCAACCCACAGTAACTATTCGCGTCTGGATCTGATCCAAACTCCGGGAGAGGACTACGAGATGACAGCACTGCCAGATATTTTCAAGGCGTACGACATTCGCGGGGTGTACCCCAACGAACTCGATCCGGAGATTGCCTACAAGATCGGCCGCGCGCTGGTTGTCTATCTCGACGCGCAGGAAGTCGCCGTCGGTCGCGATATGCGTCTGTCATCCCCGTCGCTCGCCAGCGCATTGATCGACGGAATCCTCGATCAGGGCGCCGACGTTTGCGATGTCGGACTGGTAAGCACCGATGGACTCTACTTCGCAGTGGGAAAATACGCGTTCGACGGCGGAGTGATGGTCACGGCCTCCCACAATCCGCCGGAATACAACGGTTTCAAGATCTGCCGGTCTGAAGCGCGCGCACTCAGCATGGACGAAGGTATCGGCGACATCCGCGATCTCGTGGAGCGGAACAGCTTCAAAGACCCGAATTCTCGCGGCGCCGTGCATGAACGAAACGTTCTGAGCGGATTCGCCGAACATGTGCTCTCGCTGATTGATACGAGCGCCATTCGACCGATGAAGATCGCTATCGATGCTGGCAACGGGATGGGAGGCAAGGTCGTGCCGGCGGTCTTCGGGTCGCTTCCCATCGACATCGTACCGCTCTACTTCGAGCTCGATGGACGCTTCCCGAACCACCTGGCGAACCCGATCGAGCCGGGGAACGTCGAGGATCTGCGCAAGGCGATCGCGGAGCACAAGGTTGACTTCGGTATCGCGTTCGACGGTGATGCGGATCGAATGTTCATTCTTGACGAGCACGGAGAGTTTGTCGGCGGCGATATGGTTACCGCTCTTGTTGGCAAGGCGATGCTTGACAAGCATCCCGGATCGTCAATCGTCTATAACCTGATCTGTTCCCGCGCGGTTCCGGAAACAATCGAGCGGGAAGGCGGA
>SKTL01000442.1 GCA_007122555.1 Thermomicrobiaceae bacterium
ATTTAAAAACCAAAATTTTTAACTTAAATCAAGCTTGAAGATATATTAGCGTCACTCACAATCTTGTATCTATACCGCAGTGTTGGCCAATCGATACAACCAGAATCTTAAAACAAGCTGTTAAGTCAATCCCAAGGCCTTCATGGCCGCCGTCAGTGGGTCGCCGTAAAATATCGGGTCTACACGTTCAATGATGTCCGCGGATACTTCCAGGAAATGCCGTTTATTTTCTATGGGAATCAATGCTCTGCGGGCACCATTTTCCATGCCGACCTGCAAGGGTTCGGTCAAAGAGCTGACCGCTTTAATATTTCCCTGGATGCTCAGATCGCCCAAAATCAACAAGGCAGGGGCACCTGGATGCTTTTTTAATGCTGAGTAAATCGCCACTACCAGGGCCACTCCTGCATGGCAGGAAATATGATTGTTTAACAGATCGATAGCTTCCACATGGAAATCAGTGGTAATAAATTGACCGGCAATGCCCATTTCAACTTTACGGCCCTGAAGGTACGCAAACGCCCTCTGGATGGATTCTTTCATGGCACTGTCAATCCCACCGGTAATTTTCAGCTTTCCGGTTCCCGCTGAGCATCCAACCTCGATACGATACAATCCCACTTTGCCAACTTCATTCACAGATGCGGTATATACCGATCCGGGTGCCAGCGGATCTGTTGCGATGAGATCCCTGCCTCCTTCTTCCGCAACGCCCACAAAACGCTCCTCACGAGTCTCATTGTCAATATATGAAAACGAGGTCTGATAATATTCAAAAGATCCCATTTTTTTAAGCTGCTCCTTGACTCTGCGGCGGCCTTCAAGGGCAATTTCAAGAATTTCAGCGAGTTCCTCTTGTGTAAATTCACCATGGGGATAAATCAGTTTTATCAACCCGGAAACACTCCTTCGGACAGCCTTGACATCCCTGGCGTTTAAATGAGATCCCAAAGAAAAGTGACGGTCAATCATCTCGGTATAATTGTGACGCCTTAGCTCCCTCAATGCCTCAGCCAGGTAATCCACCACAAATCCATAATGATCGGTAAAAAATTCGGTCTGCATTTTCGGGACTTCCCATCCCGGTACATAAAAATGAATCCGGTCAAGAAAGGCCATATCTTCCCGAATAATATCAGGCAGTGGCACAAACAGATGAGATGACTTCACCATGACTTCCACCGGCTGGTTGGTGTTTCCGAAAAAAGCAATCGATGCCATCCCGGAAAGCGCTTCTTTGCCCCGTGCAAAGGTCCCGGACTCGCAATAGGTTTTTAACGTGGTGATCACTTCTTTGGGCATTTTTTGAAGGTCCGCCACCTCGTCAAAGCCTATAGCATCCCAAATGCCGACAAGCCCCATCTGGTTAGTCGCCATGTTGTAGAACATGTTCGGAACTGTTGTCGGACCGGTCAGCAAAATAACATAGGGGGTTATTTCCTGATATGCATAGGATTTTCCGGTGCCTCTGGGTCCCAACTCGATCAGGTTATAATTTTTTTCGCAAATCGGAATCAGTCTTGCCAGAAAATGCAATTTCAACCGACGGTCAAAATGAGACGGCTCCAAACCGATGCTGCGAATGAGCAGATCCACCCATTCTTCGGAATTAAATTCCCTTCGACAGTCCAGGTAGGATTCAAGATCAAATGTTGCCATCTGAATCGGTTGCATTTTTTCAATCCAGAACGGACTTCGTTTACCCCTGGCTTCCTCGTCAAACTCATGTTTAATTTCAACCTGTGCCCATATACCGCCCATCAGCAGGCGATCGTATGCTTTGATATGCTCGGCCGGAACATGAACGTATCTATGTCCGAAATTCACAAACTCAGCCCAATACTTGTCATCATGTGACAGATAGCGGACCTTGATTTTATCAATAAGTGTGTGTCGGCCGCGTTCACGGACCATTGACTGGGCTTTGTTTGCCTCATCCGGCCGGATAAAATTTTCCACAAGGGTTGCATTGACAACCTGCAGTCCGGCTTCAATGGCCATCGGGTCATCGGTGGCGCAATATTTACCCAGAAGAAATTCCAGGACAAACACTGGAACATTGGCGCCGACTTTTACTTTTCTGACCAAATCCTTGCGCACTACCCTGCCTGCAAATACGGATGTCACTTTTTTGTCTAATTCCGTCATCCGGAAATTCCTCTTTTATAATGCGATATCCACCGAAATATCTTTCAACCGCCCCAGTTCAACCTGTGAAATGGCATCCAATACATGAATGGATACCTGGGTTATGTCGTCAACATCCGTCAATATCAATGTGATCGGGTTGGATTCATTCGGCTTCAGGTTAATCTCTTTGGTCGCCCCTTCAAAACCATATGCGGCCATAACCGCCGAACCGACTTCCTTGCGGCCGGATTTAATGATCACTTTCACACGAATTTCTTTTGCCACGAATAATCCCTGTTCTTTATACAACGCGCTAATTGAAAAAAATCGGTTGGTAATTTTTGAACCACTGATTTGAAGTTGTACGGAACCTTTTGAATATGTCTGTTCCGACCGTTTTGGCGTAAGGTTAATGACCGGGATAATCATTTCCTGAAACGAAATTCCACCGTGACAATAGGCTTTTGTGCCTCCTTTTGTTTTAAAACAGGCAAGGCTTCGCGGAAAGGCCAGTTCCACATTTCCCCCCAGACCCAATTGATCTGCGGACACTCTTATATAGCCCTCTCCGGACTTGCCTCCTTTGCCGATCCATGCGCGCCCATGTATTTCAACGGTATCGCCGCCTGGCGAATCCATTCGCATACCGCCTTCAATGGCTTCACCAAAAAGATGCCCATGGTCGGCAGTTACCACGATGTTGTCGATTCCCAGAGAATTCAACCGGCGAATACCTTTGCTTAATCGGTCAAGCACTTCTTCCATGAAAATGCGGACCTCTTCCTCCCCATCACCTTCCTCAGCGAAACGGTCAAGCTCCTGGGATGTTACCAAAATCCAATGTGCGGATTTGATATCCTCCTGAAGCTTTTTGGATGGCTTGATAAGTTGATTCAATTTACAAACAACCGGTTCCGATGGGGTGTGTTTCTGAAAATACCTGATCCGATCCGCTCGGTTTTTAATCGAATTCCCGTCGATTTCTATGGAAAGCTTGCCTCCTGGACTGATAACCAAGCCCAAACCTTTTTCCGCGCCCGGCAACAGGGCCGCCATGCCAACGGATGTGATGGACGGCAGCATAGACATCGCCGGTTTTAAATTGATGCTAAACTCTTCTTTTAACCCGTCGGCAAGATCCCGGCCCATCTCAAAACGCAGCGCATCCACGAGGATATATGCTGTTTTCCGATTTTTCTGTAAAAGCGGTGCAATAAATTTGGAAAAAACCATGTCCTGGCTCAATTCGTCATCGAGCTGAAAATCGGTCGCTTCCAAAGCTTCTGTGAATCGTTCGATCCCGGTTTCCAGCGTCAGGGTGTAATCGGCTCTTACCCGGGTCATCACTTCCTGCAGAGTGTCATGATTGCCGGAAATATCCAGATCAAATAAGGCATAGCGATGTTCCAACCGGCGATAACAGGTATCCACCAGATACCATGGGTTCTGGGCATCCACGTAGCGTTTGATCATTTCGGCCGGAGATTTAGGGCATTTCTTTAATTCCGTTCGAATCGAATCCCCCAAAAGGAGGACCTCGGCTGCCTTTTGGATGATTGACCATCGAAGTTGGTATCCCGGTTCACGGATTGTCCAGAAAGAGATCCGCCGCTGTTCTTCAATGTTTAATGCTTCAGGGGCGTTTCCTTTTAAAAGAAGAAATTCG
>SKTL01000075.1 GCA_007122555.1 Thermomicrobiaceae bacterium
ATGAGGTCGTGCCAGGATTCCGGGCGATTCGGGTCGCGGCGAGATTTGGCGGACACCTGATGACGCTCGGCATGGTCGGGCTGGCCGGCATCGGCGTAGCGATGATCATCCAGCTGGTGCGCCAACGCATCGCGGATGTTCAGCAACGCCAGATTGCCGTGCTGGGCATCGGCGCATTGTTGATCGTCGTGATGGCGGTCGAGTATTCGCATGACATGAATCTTCCGGGGCCGCTGCCCACCTCGCTGGAACAGGCCGATCGACCGGATTACGCCTGGCTGGCCGAGCATCAACCCGCCACGATCGAACTCCCGATGGGCGAGGGGGACGTTGCCTCCGCCTGGCCGAATTTCTGGTCGACGATGCACTGGGCGCAGGTCGTCAACGGCTACAGCGCGATTGCTCCACCGTCGTACTATCCGTTCCGGGATCGGATGAACGCGTTTCCGGGCGAGAACTCCATCGAGCTTCTGCAGGGAATGGGCGTCGAGGCGGTCGTCTATCATGCAGACCCGTCCATCGCGTCCGAAGACGACCCGATTCTGGTCGGGGTCGGCGAGATACCGGAACTAACCGAGGTCGTCGGCTCCCCGGACTACGTCTGGACACTGGAGCCCGATCCGTGGATGTGGCGGCTGGCTGACGCGACGCCGGATGGTGAACCGGTTGATCTACCAATGCTTCAGGAAGATCCGCCACTCTTCGGGATGCTGGCCGCGATTCTCCAGCGCGAATCGCACACGGTCTATGGAGAAGGAATGCTCGACTACTGGGATATACCGGATGCGCCGGACGATGTCTGCTATTTCATGGCGCCTTCGGACGCGACTCCTGCCGAGGCCGGCTACGAGGGCGCGACGGAGGTGCTGACGGACGGTCCGGTGACGCTGTATCGGACCGAGTGGTGCAGCGATGAGTAATCCGGGCGGTTCACCCTCGATCATTGCCAGGGATGCCCGCACAACCGACAGCGATCTCCAGGCGAGCCGTCGTCAGGGACTCGAGATTCTGTGGGCTGGTTCGCGTGCGTAGTCCCCGGTTCTGGATCGGTCTGCTCATTAGCGCCGTATTTCTCTATCTCGCCTTTCGCGGGCAGGACTTTCAGGAGATCGGCTCGGCGCTCCGCCAGGCGAACTACTGGTACGTCCTTCCCGCGCTCGGCCTCTACTTCATTGGCGTCTACCTGCGTACCTTTCGCTGGTCATGGGTCCTCCGCGGAGTTGTCCCACTGAAAACCCGAAGACTCTTCTCCGTCGTCGTCATTGGCTATATGGCCAACAACGTCCTGCCGCTGCGGGCGGGTGAGCTGGTGCGTTCATATGTCCTGTCCACGCGCACCGGCATGCGGAAGACGTCAATCCTGGCGACGATCGCGGTGGAACGCATATTCGACGGGCTGACCATGCTGCTGTTCATCCTGGTCGCTTCGCTGTTCATCGGGCTGACGGATCAACTGGAAGCGGTAACCCTGATCGCCGCTGGCCTTTTCGGCCTCCTGGTGGTTCTGGTGCTGTTTCTCACCACATCCTCGGCTCGAGAGCTGCTGATTCGATGGCTCTTGCCGCGTTTGCCGTTGATGATCCGGGAACGGGCGGAGCGGATGATCGAGTCCGTATTCGCCGGGCTCAGTGTTTTGCGGCGCCGGAACGACGTGATCGTCGTGTCCGCCGTCTCGATTACCGCCTGGCTGTTTGAGGCCTCGATGTATCTGGTCATCGCGATCGGATTCGGGCTGGAGATCGGGGTCGCCGCGATCCTCCTTGTCACGGCCGTCGCGAATCTGGCGACACTCATCCCGTCATCTCCCGGCTACGTCGGACCGTTCGAGGCGGGCGTGCTGTTGGCGCTTGTCGGCGCTGTTGGTGTTCAACGTGAACTGGCGCTATCATTCGCGATTGTGGTCCATGCAACTCTGTATTTGCCGATCACGCTCTGGGGACTGGGATACTGGTGGCGGGAAAGCCTTTCCTGGCGAGATATCCGCACGTTGACCGCTGGCGAGGAACAAACCTGACGTGGACACCATTGAATCGATCATTCTCGGCATCGTGCAGGGAATCACGGAGTTTCTCCCGATCAGCAGCTCGGCGCACATCATCGTCGTACCCTGGTTTTTCGGATGGGGCGAACCGGGCCTGACATTCAATGTCGCCGTTCACATGGGCACGCTGCTGGCGGTGCTGCTCTATTTCCGGTCCGATATCCTGGCGATGGCGACCGCCTTGCCGAAGGGATTACTGAACCGAACCCCGCTGGCCGATCCGATGTCCCGCATGGCGTTGATAATCCTGGTCGGATCGATCCCCGCCGGACTGATCGGCTTCACGCTCGGGGGCCGGATCGAGGACATGTTTCATACGGGCGGGAACGGAAGCCTCGCGCTGGCGATCATTGCAACCATGCTGATTGTCGTCGGTCTGCTGATGCTTCTCGTCGAGCGAAAACTGCCGCAACATCGTGAGTTTGAGCGCATCGGCTGGCGGGATGGCGTCATTATCGGCATCGCGCAGGCAGTCGCCCTGATCCCTGGAACATCGCGGTCGGGTTCGACGATTACGGCCGGGATGATGTTGGGACTACGCAAGGAAGTGGCGGCCCGCTTTTCGTTCCTGCTTGGGATCCCGGCAGTCGCCGGCGCCGGATTGCTGGAAACCTCCCGGCTGGCCGAACGCGGGCTTCCGGCGGACGAGCGGCTACCGTTCATCGTCGGCGGGGCTGCGTCACTGGTCGTTGGCTACCTCTCGATCGCGTTCCTGTTGAGATTCCTGCAGTCGAACTCGGTGCTGGTCTTCACCGTCTACCGATGCGGTCTGGGCGTCGTGATGCTGGTGTTGATCGCCGGCGGATGGCTATAGTCAGGCGAATCGCGGCAGGACCTCGCGTCCGAGCATGCCAATCGCCTCGGCCGGATTCGGCCCCAGCGGCGGACCGAAACTGAGATGCGTCACGCCCCGTTCGACCAGGGCTTCAAGTCGTTCGATCACCTCATCCGGGCTTCCGGCGATCCCGATCCTCAGCATCCGTTCATCGACGAGGGCTCGGGCCTTCTCCGGGTTCCGCTCCGTCATCAGCGCGTGCTCGATCGGACGGAAATCATCTTGCGCAACGCCGAGCCGGTCCCAGATTAGCGGGCTGAGGGCATGGCCGTAGTAGGCGATCTTGTCCTTCAATACATCTTCGGCTGCTTGCTGATCGTGCCCGATCGAACACCAGACACAGGCGGCAAAGTCGATCTCGTCCATCGAACGCCCAGCCTTGACGGCGCCTTCGCGCACCAGGGGATAAACCGTGTCATAGTGCTCCGGGGGAAAGAGCAACGGCAACGCGCCGTCGGCAACCTCGCCGATCAACCGCAGCATATTCGGGCTGAAGGCGGCCAGGTAGATCGGCGTCCGACGCCGGGCGTCGAATCGCAGGTAGGCTTCCGGTTCCCATCCCTCGACCGGCTCACCGCTAAGGATCGCGTTGATCGCCAGAATCGCCTCGCGGGTCGTCGCAAGTGGCCGATCCTGCGGCATTCCGATCCATTTCAGGAACTCGCCCGCCCCGGCCCCGATACCAAGGTTGAACCGGTTACCGCTCAATTCATCCAGCGTGGCCGCCATCATCGCGATCTCGGATGGATGCACGCTATACGGGTTGACGATGCATGTGCCAAGCTGGATCCGCCGTGTCGCCTGGGCGACCGCAGCCAGAATCACCGGAGAACTGCGAAAGAACAGATCATGACTGACCCAGAACTGATCGAACCCGGCCTCTTCGGAGATCTTCGCCAGCTCGGGATAGGCGCTC
>SKTL01000386.1 GCA_007122555.1 Thermomicrobiaceae bacterium
GTTATCGGCCCCTCGTCAAGGCCATGTCGTTGAACCAGCCCCCGGAGTTCGGGGATTACCGATTTCGGCTCACCCCGGATCTCGACGAGCTCGCTGATGAAATTGAAAGCCTGGCGAACGTCGTCCGATTCACTGGTCTGATGCATCCTGGCAATCACGCCGGCGACGATTTCCTCAGATGATCGAGTGCCGCCGTGCATCTGCACCCCCACCTCGTTCAGCACCGCGAGTACCCAGCGCTCCAGCTGCTCGTCCGGAACCTGGTCGAGCGACTCGCTCATCTCGAAAAAGATGCTTGGCAGCGCGTCCCGGCTGATCAACCCTGGCAGTTCCGTCTCAACATCGACGGGCTGGCCCTTTCTGAGCCGTTCCATACTCCAGATGAGCCAGTCTCTGGCGCGCTGGCGCAGCGGCAACCGGTTGAGGAAGTCCAACACGATTCCGATGTGCCCGAGAACGAGCTTGCCGCGAATGCCGACCGATTCCAGCCCTTCCAGCGCGAGATGAATTATCTCCGCATCGGCCTGGCTTCCCTGACCGCCGATAAGCTCGACGCCGGTGTCAGTGAACTGGCGAGTTCGTCCCGCCTGCGGTCGTTCGTAGCGGAACACCGGACCAGCATAGGAGAGTCGCAAAGGGAGCGGGGATGATTGCCGAGATTCGACATAATACCGCAGCACGGACGCGGTGTACTCCGGTCGCAGCGCGATCTCGCGATCCCGAAAACTGAACGCGTACATCTGCGCGACGCGCTCGCCGCCAGACTTCCGGAGGAACAGCTCAGTGTGCTCAAGCACCGGGGTATCAATCGTCTGGTATCCGTGTGTCGCCATCGTGCGCAGCAAGGTATTCTGCACGGACTGGCGCGCCTGAAACGCAGCAGGATCCGCGTCCGCCATGCCGCGCAATCGATCGACCGGCGCACGCCATGACTCAAAGCGAAATGAGGTTTCGTTCACAATTTGCTGCCCTCTGGAGGGTTCGAATCAGCCTATTCAGTCGGGCCGAAAGCGTCGACATCCCGGAGGAGTTTAACATACGATTGCTGGCCCCCGGTTTCGTCAATGCGACGGTTAATGTGAGCCTGAGGCTTGCAGGTTCCATGGTTTGACACGAAAATGTTACGAATCGCAATATGCTGTTCCCTCTTCGTGATGATGAATTGGATAATCTCCAGTCAGAACCTTCCGAATGGAGAGGTTGGATGCGCCTGATAGCAGGAGAGCAGGTGTGCTGTGACTCATTCAACGATGCCCGAAGATCGATCCGAAATCGCCCGCACGCATCACGAGGAGCAGGAAGCTGACATGGGACAAGATGCCGGGCCAACGACTGACCGGCGAGTGCTGCGCCGCAGCAAACAGAATCGGGTGCTTGGCGGCGTCTGCGGTGGTATTGGGCGATATATCGATGTTGATCCAATCCTGTTCCGCATTGCGTTTCTGTTGTTACTGATTCCAGCGGGGCTGGGGTTCTTTCTCTATGTCATTGCCTGGATCGTTATCCCCGAGTTCCGCAGTGAAGAAGATGAACACCAGGACAGCATCCGTCGACCGCTGAATCGGCAAACTGCCGGGGCGATTATTGGAGGTCTCCTGATCGTCGCCGGCTCATTGCTGTTGATCGAGCGGCTTGTCGACTGGTTCGATCCTCAGATTATCGGAGGGGTGGTGCTGGTGATGATCGGCGCATTTGTCGTCTGGCGTGGACTCAGAAGTGAGGCAGGCGAATGAGCGCAGATATTCAACGAACGCAAGGGACCGCTGACCCGCGTGGCGGCATGTCCCCGGCAACGATCCTTTTCGGTTTGATCCTGCTGACGCTTGGCGTCCTCTGGCTCCTGGATGTTTCCGAGATCATGAGCGTTACCTGGACGCTTGTTGGATCGGCGATTCTGATCGTGATCGGTGTCCTGTTGATCGCGGTTGCCCGTCAGGGATCCCACGGAGGAATGATCTTTCTGGGCATCGTACTGAGCGCGGTGGTGCTGCTCGGCTCGCTGGCGAGTTGGCCGTCATTTGAAGGCGGTGTCGGCGACAGCCAAGTTACACCCACCAGCATTGCCGAGCTCGAAGATGAGTACAGCTGGTCGATTGGAAACCAGGAAATCGACCTGAGTAATGTCGATTTCCCGGATGCGCGAACGACCGTTTCGATCCGGCTCGGCACCGGGAATCTCGAAATAACGATTCCAGACGACATTGCATACCGGGTTGAGTGGAGTGTTGGCCTCGGTAACGCTGACGTGTTTGACGAGAATCACACCGGAGCCGGTCTCGACGGGGTCTATGAAAGCGATGACTACGAAGGGGCGGATCGAGCAATCGTTCTGGAAATCCAGCTCGGGCTGGGATCGCTGGAGGTGATGGAGTGAACGGCAAACCTGATATCACCGGAAGCATTACGTTCGGAGTCGTCTTTGTCCTGATCGGTTCGCTCGTTCTTCTCAACGAGTTTGATGTTCTGTCGCTCACCTGGGCCTACGTCATTCCAACATTGCTGATCGCGGCAGGCATCGCGGTGATCATATCGTCACAGCTCAGTCCGGATCGGAATCAAGCGTAGGAAGAACAGAACAGGCAGTCCCTTTCCATACGAGTCGGAGAGGGGACTGCCTGAATGCGGTGGCGTCCTGATCGCTAAGATCTGAGCGTTCCGGAAACTTTCTGCTTGAGTTGTTTCTCGATGCGTTTTCGCAATTTGTCGATATCAGATTCGTTGATTGCTCGATCAGGCGCAGCCAGCGTGATCCGGAACGCCAGGCTCTTGTTGCCCGCGCCGATTGACTCCCCGCGGTAGACGTCAAAGAGCTGGATCCCGGTCGAAAGCGGGGTCGTTGCGTCTTCGAGCGTCCGCTGGACTTGCCCCGCCGCCACCGATTCATCCACCACGACCGCGAAATCCTGCTGTACCGGCTGGTATCTCGAGACCGGCCGATACTTGAACGCCTCGACTCCAAGCTCCATCAGCAAATGCAGGTCGATCTCAGCGATCGCAACTCGCTGGTCGCGATCGATTCCGAACTGTTCGGCAACAAGCGGGTTAATCTCTCCGGCAATGCCGATCAGCTCGCCTCCAGCCAGGATCTCGGCTGTACGACCTGGATGCATCGAGGGATGCGTCGCTTGTTTGAGCTCGACGTTCGTTGCTCCGATCTCCTTGAACAGGTGGGAGAGATTCCCTGACAGATCGAAGAAGTCTGCCTGTCGCGGCTTCTCATACAGATCTGCGGGGTTGCTGGCGCCCGCGATTGCCGCACAGAGCGTTCGCCGCTCATCGGGCAGCTCGTCGACCCCGGCTGGCAGATACACCCGACCGGTCTCGTAGACCGAAACAAGCGGGTTGTACTTCAGATTCTCGCTGACATTACGCAGGATAGCCGGAATGAGTGTCGGGCGCATCTGTCGCCACTCGCTCCGAAGCGGGTTCATCGCTTTCACAAACGGGATATCCGGGCGAGCCGCCAGGCCGAGACGATCCGGTAGATCTGGACCTTCCGGATTCAGCAGGGAGAGTTCCGCATCGTCGAGCATCGGGTAGGTGATGACTTCGTTCATTCCGGCCGCGCTCAAACTGTCCTGCACGCCGCGTACGAACTCGAGCACTGGATCTATGGTTACCGGCGCCGTTTTTCCGATCGGGAGCGTTTCCGGTAGTGACTCGTAGCCGATCACCCTGGCGACTTCTTCAACAACGTCCGCCTTCAGGTTGATGTCATTCCGATAGGTTGGCGCCGCGACTCTAATCGCCGGTGCTCCGTTGTCGTCAATCAGTTCCGGTTCAA
>SKTL01000132.1 GCA_007122555.1 Thermomicrobiaceae bacterium
AGTTCAACGACGCGATTGACCGGCTGCGAACGATGGTGAACGATCTCCGCAAGCCTCGACAGCAGACGCACGGCATCACCGGTCGCCTGCGGGATATCGCCGGACGGATGGCGGAGCAGCCCATTTCTGAGCGCGACCCGGAGATCGAGCTCGATCTCTCGGAAATCAGCGGGGTCAGGCTGGAGCCGGAAGTCGAACGCGCGGTCGTCGGCATTGTGCGCGAAGCCATGCAGAATATCCGCAAACATGCCGGAGCCTCCAGCGTGCACGTGGAGGTGCAGCGCCGGGACGATATGCTCGATGTCGAAGTTCGCGACGACGGGCGGGGGATTCCAACGGAGATGACCAGCGGCAAGGAACTTCATTTCGGTATTCATCAAATGCAGGAGCTGGCAGAGGAAATGGGCGGATCATTGAGTATTGAGGGCGCCAGCGATGAAGGCACCCGGATACTGGCCAGTCTTCCACTCGTTCCAGCCGTCAAGCGATCGTAGCCAGGAGGAGATGTGGGGATCGAAACGATTCGGGTTGTAGTGGCGGACGATCACGATCTATTTCGTGAGGGTTTGCGACAACTGCTGGAGACCGTGCCGATTATCGAGATCGTCGGTGAAGCGTGCGATGGTCAGGAAGCAATCCAGCTGGTGATGAACGAGGCCCCGGACGTCGTGTTGATGGATATCAACATGCCGCGGCTGGATGGCATTCGCGCCACCGAATACATCGTGAAGAACTATCCGAAAACCAATGTAGTGGTTCTGACGATGTACCAGGACGACGAGTACGCCATCCACGCAGTGCGCGCCGGCGCAAAGAGCTATCTGCTCAAGAACACGAAGTCGGAAGAGGTGATCGAGGCGATCAAGGTTGCCGCCAGCGGCGGGGCGACAATTGACGCCACGATGGCCCCGATTCTGATGCGAGAGTACCAGCGTCTGCTCACTCGCCAGCCAAACGAGAAAGAGCAGCTGCTTTCAGAGCGCGAGATGACGCTGTTGAAACACCTGGCGCAGGGGTACAGCAACAAGCAGATCGCCGATCACCTGTCACTGGCTGAAAGCACCGTCAAGAACAATCTATCGGCGCTGTTTCACAAGATCGGCGTGCGCGACCGGACGCAGGCGGTGCTCTACGCCATCTCGCAGGGGCTCGTCCCGAAGCCGTCCGAACACCAGCAGTAGCGCTGACACGCAAAAACCGCGGGGGAGCAGTCCCCCGCGGTTTCGTTCGAGCAATCAAGCCGTCTGGAAATGAAAACTCAGGCGCCGATCTCGTTCTGGAACATCGCTTCCGCCTCGGTCAGACTCTCATCGATCATCTGCACAATGCGATCGAGTTCCTCGTTGGAGATCACGAGCGGGGGAGCAACGTGGATGATGTCCCAGACGCGGGTGACGATCCCCTTGCTGTTGAGGATCCGGTCGAGCGTCTTCAGGTATTCGGATCCCTTGCCCCAGCGCTCTTTCGTCTCCTTGTTCTTGACGAGTTCCACGCCGCACATCAGGCCGAGCCCGCGAACATCGCCGACCGTCGGGTGCTCGCGCAGCGCCTCAAGCTTGTTCTTGACGTACTCACCCTTTTCGGCGCTCTGCTGCGGCAGATTCTCATCTTGCAGAATCTCGATATTCTTCAGTGCGGCTGCGCAGGCGACAGCCTGACCGCCAAAGGTCAGCAGGTGAGCCAGTGACTTGTCCTTCTGCTCCTTGAAGATATCGTAGACCTTGTCGCTGACTGCGACCGCCGCGATCGGCGCATACCCGGATGAGAGCCCCTTGGCCATCGTCATCAGGTCCGGCTGCATGCCGAAGTGTTCCGTGCAGAACATCTTGCCGGAGCGACCGAAACCGTTGATGACCTCGTCCATGATCAGCAGCACGCCATGCTTGTCACAGATCTCTCGCAGGCGCTGCCAGTACTTCGGCGACGGGATATGCACCCCGTTCGAGGTCGAAACCGGCTCACCGATCACCGCCGCCACCGTCTCCGGCCCCTGGGCGATAATTTCCTGCTCGATGTAGTTGGCGCACATGAGATCGCCCTCTTCGCCCTCAAGGCCGAAATCATTTCGGTAGCGGTTGGGCGACGGTACGTGGTGGACGCCATACATGAACGGACCGAAGTACTCTTCTTTGCGATCTCCGGTCAGACTCATCGCTCCGAAGGTGGCGCCGTGATAGCTGCCCCGGCGGGCGATCACTTTGTACCGTCGCGGGAAGCCGCGCATCGCCTGAATCTGCTTGGCGATCTTCAGCGCGCTCTCGACAGCCTCGGACCCGCCCGAACAGAAAAAGATGCGATTAAGGTCACCCGGGGTGATATCCGCCAGAACGTTGGCGAGCTGAACCGCCGGAACGGTCGTATACGAGCCGCTGGAAACGTAGGCCAGCTTGCCAGCCTGCTCCGCCATCGCCTCGCCGATTTCCTTGCGTCCGTGGCCCGCATTCACGACCCACAGTCCGCTAATCCCGTCCAGGTAGGCGTTGCCATGAATGTCATACAGGGTTGATCCCTCGCCACGTTCAAAAACGTGCAATCCACCCTCTTCCGCAACCCGGACCCACTCTGTGGTATGAATCCAGACGTGCTCAAGCGCGGATTTCTCGATATCCTGCGGCGCCTTGCTCACAGCGCCAGCGAACGTGTCTCCCATCTCGGTAACCTGCCTCCTGGTAATCGTCCGATTCTGAGGTGAAGGGACGATATTTGCGGCTAATTCTTGGTCAGCATTGACTGTGGCGAGTGCATCCTCGAGCCGCAGTATAGCATCCACTATCATCCGATTGCCGTGACCTGTGGAGCGCTAACGCCTGCCCATGATTGGCCGATTCGCGGGACCATGTTAGCGTGTAGCCGGAAACTTGAGAAAACCTCTGTAATCCGGCGAAAGGAACAGCATGAGCAGCGAGATTCTCACACAGATTCAGTCAGTGATCGACGAATCGACCTTCGGCGGGACGATCGGTATCGCCGCCCGGAACTTTCAGACCGGCGAGGAAATCAACCTCAATCAAGATGTCATCTTCCCAACAGCGAGCACGCTAAAGACGATCCTGTTGTACGAGCTGTACCGGCAGGTCGATCAGGGGAAGATCGATCCGACCGACCGAATCACAATTGAAGACCACTATCGGGTGCCCGGGTCCGGCGTGATTCAGGACCTGGATGCCGGCGCATCACTGACGATCCGCGACATCGCCACGCTGATGATCGTTATCAGCGACAACACCGGGACGGACATCATCTTCAACATGCTCGGCAAAGACGCCATCCAGCAGGCGGTGCAGGATCTCGCCATGACCAGCACCTCCATCCCGATGGGCACATGGGGGCTGCTCTGTGGCCTGCAGAATCTGGACCCGAATGATCCCGAGCTGACCTATGAGACCGTCAAAGCGAAACTCAGGAGCGCCGACGCTCCGTGGGACGCCAACGCGTTCAAAGAGACCCCGGATAACGACATCACCACTCCGCGGGACATGGTACGTCTCCATGACGCGATCGAGCAGGGAGAGGGAATAAGCACCGCCGGCCGCGAGGCAGTGCTGGACATCATGAAACGGCAGAAGATAAGCGAACGAATACCGGCGCATCTGCCCACCGGGGTTGTCTGCGCCCACAAGACAGGCTCACTCCGTGGAGTCCGCAATGATGTGGGGATCATCTATCCTCCGGGGGGACCTGCTTACGCGCTTGCCATACTGACAAAAGGAGCGCCAGACGGGGTAGCCGGCACACGACTGGTTGGTGACGTTTCGAAAGTCATCTACGAGCACTACGTCGGC
>SKTL01000055.1 GCA_007122555.1 Thermomicrobiaceae bacterium
ATGCGAACACCGGTGAACCGAATGCCGAGGACCGCTTCAAGGAGATCAACGAGGCGTATGAAGTCCTCAAGGATCCGGAAAAGCGGGCCAAGTATGATCGGTTCGGCGCGGATTGGGAACGCTACCAGCACGCTGAAGCGAGCGAGTATTCCGCGGGCCCGCAGGATTTCTCGTCCTGGTTTTCGGGCGCGCCGGGCGGCGGTCGCGTGCACTATGAATACCGGACAACCGGAGATTCGGGATTCTCCGACTTCTTCGAGACGCTCTTCGGCGATCAGTTCGGTGGACGCGCCACCACGCGCGAGCGGGTCCGCACTCAACCGCAACGCGGCGAGGATTTCGAGTACCCGGTCGAGATACCGCTCAGGGACGCCTATCACGGCACGAGCCGACGCTTCGACGTCCAGATTCAGGAGCGATGCCCGTCGTGTGCTGGAACGGGAATGAACGGTCGTGGCCTCTGCCCGCAGTGTGGCGGCGGCGGGACGACACCGAAGAGCAAGACAATTGAGGTGCAAATCCCGGCCGGAGTCCGCACCGGATCGCGCGTCCGTGTCGCCGGGCAGGGATCGCCCGGGCGCAACGGTGGCCCGAACGGCGATATCTACCTCCGAATCACGGTCAAACCCGATTCCAGATTCGAGCTGGACGGCGCAAATCTTCGCACCGAGATCAACGTTCCGCTGTACACGGCGATACTTGGCGGGGAAACGGTGGTTCCGACGGTCGACGGTTCGGTCGCGTTGACGATACCGCCAGAAACGCAGAGCGGGCGGGTATTCCGGCTTCGCGGTAAGGGCATGCCCGCCCTCTCAGGCGGCGGTCGCGGTGATCTGCTTGCCAGGGTCAAAGTAGAGCTGCCGGAAAACCTGACCGACGAGGAGCGGGAGCTCTTCAAGCAACTCGCTAGCCTGCGATCCTCATAGCTACGGGCTGAGCGCGTCGCTCGCCATGGTATAGTCTGCAATGAACCCCACGCGCCGAATTTGTCGTCGCGTGGACTTTCTGTGTGCCGAAGGCGGGAGCCAGACATGAGCGTGACGATCATTATCGGCGGCCAGTGGGGCGACGAGGGCAAGGGCAAGATTACTGATTCACTTGCCGTTCAGGCAGACATGGTGGTGCGACCAAACGGCAGCGCCAACGCAGGCCACACCGTTCAGACTGACGCCGGAATCTTCAAACTACATCTTGTTCCATCCGGAATTCTCTACACCGATTGCGACTGCGTTATCGGCGCAGGGGTCGCGATCGATCCGGAATCGCTGATAGAGGAACTGGACGACCTCAACAAACGCGGCGTCAACACCAGCCGGGTCATGATCAGTGATCGAGCGACCGTTATCCTTCCCTATCATCCGCTGCTCGACCAGCTTGAGGAGCAGAGTCGCGGCGAGCAGAGTATCGGCACAACCCTCAAAGGCAACGGTCCCGCGTATGCGGACAAGGTGGGACGCCGCGGGCTGCGCATAGCGGACATGACGGATGAGCGCACCTTTGCCGAGCGCCTTCGCCTGGTCCTTGCTGAGAAGAACAAGATACTGACAAGGATCTATGGCGCGGACCCGTTGGATGAATCGGAGATACTGGAGCATTACGCCTCGTACATGGAGCGATTGGCTCCGCATATCGGCCAGGCGGAAATCGCGGTTCAGGACGCAATCGATGCTGGTAAGCGAATTCTGATCGAAGGCGCACAGGCAACACTGCTCGACATCGACTACGGCAGTTATCCCTATGTGACGTCGACGTCGCCGACAGCGGCGGGCGCCTGCCAGGGGGCGGGGGTCGGCCCGGGACAGGTTGATCGCACGATCGGAGTGTTCAAGGCGTATATTACACGCGTCGGAAGCGGTCCGTTCCCGACGGAAGAACATGACCAACGCGGGGAGATATTGCGATCTCGGGGCAAGGAATTCGGCACGACGACCGGTCGCCCGCGGCGTACCGGATGGTTCGACGGCCCAGTTGCTCGCTACGCCGCCCGCATCAACGGACTAAGCGAAGTAGCGCTGACGAAGCTCGATATCCTCGACGAGTTCGATCGCATCCCCGTTTGCACAGGATATCGTTACGGCGGCGAACTCATCAGCAACCCGCTCGCATCCGCATTGCAGTATGGCGAAGTCGAACCAGTTTATGAGTATCTCGATGGCTGGCGACAGGACACAAGCAATGCGCAGACAATGGATGATCTGCCGGCCGCTGCTCAACGCTACATTGAACGTCTCGAAGAGCTCATCGGACGGCCAATCACCTACATCGGAATCGGGCCGTCACGTTCGCAAATTCTTGAGCGGGGCGTCGCAGTCTAGATTCACGTATTATGGGCTGAGTTCACAGCGACTGCCGGACGCACGGGTAGACAGGGAGTGGCAACGTGCTCGACGCGAAACAGATCCAGGAGATTATTCCGCACCGATTCCCGTTCTTGCTGGTCGACAAGATCATCGAGGTCGAGTGGGGTGAACGTGCGGTCGGGATCAAGAACGTGACGATGAACGAACCCTACTTCCAGGGTCATTTTCCGGACTACCCGGTGATGCCGGGAGTGCTGATCGTCGAGGCCCTGGCGCAGGTTGGAGCGGTGGCGATGCTGGGCTCCGAGGAGCACCGGGGGAAACTCGCATTCTTCGCCGGAATTAACAAGGTACGGTTCAAGCGGCAGGTCAAGCCCGGTGACACCCTTCGGCTCGAGGTCGAAGTCGGAAAGGTTCGCCGCAGTATTGGAACCGGAACCGGAACGGCAACCGTGGACGGCGAAGTCGCCGCACAGGGCGAGCTGATGTTTGCCATTGTTGATGCAGCGCAGCTTGAAAACACCGATTAGCAATCGGGATCTGACGGGAACCGCGGCCCGGCTGGCTGATCGTCTCCTGAGACCGCGTCGCCAGCCCGAGCTCCCGGACGACGATCAGGTTCGGAATATCGTCGTTATCAAACCATGCTGCCTCGGAGACATGCTGATAGCGACCCCAGTTCTCCGCGCCCTTTCAATCCGGTATCCTGAGGCGAGCATCACGGTTGTCACCGGCTCCTGGACCCAACCGGCCGTCGAAACCAGTCCACGCATTGACCAGGTGATTCGATATCCCGAAACGAGCGCGTTTCGGACGGCGCTTCAGCTCGGATGGCAACTTCGTTCCTTTTCGTTCGATATCGGGATCAGCCTGGACCGCTCTCCGGTTCCGGCGCTGGCGCTTCGTCTTGCGGGAACACCGATTCGAGCCGGGATTGACAGTCACTCACGCGGGATCGGGCTGACCCATCGAGTCGAACCACAACCCGATCAGCACGAAACCGATTTGTATCTCTCCGTGCTTAATTCAGCGCATTTCGAACATCTGAGTCAGTATCCCGAATATCACGTTCCAGACGACGCGCTGCACCGCATCTCCGAGCTGGCGCCGATCGGGCGTGACCGGAAGCTGGTCGTCATCCATCCCGGAGGCGCTGTCAATCCCGGGGTGGCGATGCTGGAAAAACGCTGGCCGGCCACGAACTTCGGCGAGCTTGTCTCGCTGATCGGCGAGGAAGCGAACGCAACAATCGTGTTGGTTGGTGCGGAATCCGATCGCAACGCCATTGACACCGTGCGCGAATTCGCGCGTTATCCAGTGATCGACCTCGGTGGCCGGCTCTCGTTTACCGAGCTTGCCGCACTCTGTCATCATGCGTCGCTTTACGTCGGGAATGACAGCGGCGCCACCCATCTGGCAAGCGCCGTCGGCGCCCCGGTCGTCGCGATCTTCGGTCCGACAAGTCCCCGCCGTTAC
>SKTL01000060.1 GCA_007122555.1 Thermomicrobiaceae bacterium
GCCTTGAGGCAATACACACTGATCGACTACATTGCAACAGTGTTCGCGTTCGTGAGTGTCTCGATTCCGAACTTCTTCCTCGCACTCGGGGGCATCTTCGTGTTTGCGGTGATACTCCGCTGGGTTCCAACGTCCGGGATGTACACCATCGGGAAAGAAGACTCCTTGCTTAATTCACTGCACCACCTGATCCTGCCGGCCGCAGTCCTCGGCCTGTCGCAGGCGGCGCCGCTAATCCGGTACGTTCGCTCGAGCATGCTCGAGGTCATCCGTCAAGACTTTGTGCGGGTGGCGCATGCGAAAGGACTGCGCTACTGGGTCGTGGTCTACCGGCATGCGCTGCGCAATGCGCTCATTCCGATCGTGACGATCATCGCCCTGCAACTTCCTATCCTGTTCAGCGGAACGGTGATTATCGAACAGATCTTTTCCTGGCCCGGTATGGGCGCGCTGACGATTACTGCGATTCTCTCGCGCGATTATCCGACGGTGATGGCGATCACGTTGATTAGTGGCTTCATCGTTGTGTTATTCAACCTGGTTGCCGACATACTGTACGTGTTGATCGATCCACGCATCAAGTATTCGTAGCGATGAACGGGTCATGAAGAACTGGATAAGCAATGGATAACAGGATGGAACCAACCAAGGCCTCTTCCAGAGCCAGCCAGAGCTCGGATGTTGGGGCGACCCCGCTGGCGACCGCCGAACAGGTGTCACGCAAGAGCCCGACCGTCTGGAACCGGTTCCGACAGCACCGGCTCGCCTGGATCGGAACGATCTGCCTCGCCGTTCTTGCTGTGTTGGCCGTGATTGCGCCGCTCGTAGCCCAGGATCCATACACGACGAATCTCCAGGAGATTCGACAACCCCCCAGCACCGATTATTGGCTCGGAACTGACATGGTCGGGCGGGACGTCTTAAGCCGGCTGATGCACGCCGGGCAGGTGTCCCTGTCTGTCGGGGTTGTTGCGGTCGTGATCTTCACCGTGATCGGAATCGTACTGGGCGCTCCAGCCGGGTACTACGGTGGCTGGATCGACTCGATCGTCATGCGTCTCGCCGATATCGTTCTGTCCTTTCCGACGCTGGTGATCATAATTGCGATCGTGGGCATCCTCGGTCCGAGCATTTTCAACGTCATGGTCGCCATCGGATTGCTCGGCTGGCCCCAGATTGCGCGGCTGCTGCGAGGGGAGCTGCTGTCGCTTCGCGAGCGGGATTTCGTCATCGCAGCGCGGTCAATCGGTGCGACTGACAACCAGATCATGTTTCGTCACTTACTGCCCAACGCCGTGGCGCCAATTATCGTTGCCAGCACCATTGGAATCGCCTCGGCCATTCTGCTCGAAGCCGCGTTGAGCTTCTTGGGACTGGGCGTGCAGGCGCCGCAGGCAAGCTGGGGCAACATGCTGAATGAAGCTCAATCGCTGACGGTGCTTGCCCAGATGCCCTGGTTGTGGGTGCCTCCCGGGCTCATGATCGCGATCGCCGTGTTATCGATTAACTTCGTCGGAGACGGGCTACGGGACGCGCTGGACCCGTATCTCCATCATCGCTAGGTATCGACTTCTGGCGAGCCGAGAAAGGTGCGAATTCGTCACGATGTCTGTGACGAACACGAAGCGCAGTTGGCTCCGGGATGCACCGGAGCATACTCACGACCTGAGGGAGGAGTATCTCGAATGGGAGACAATCACGCAACGCCGAAGGTGACGGTTACTAACGCGATGAACCCACCGTACTGGGCGTTGCTGGAGCGACAGGTCCTGGACGCCGCGACCGACGGCTGTATCGAGTTCCACGATCGGTATTTCGACGAGCGGGGCTATCTCAAGTGCGTGCCTCGGTGGGGTGGCAATGATGGCCCGGACGACGCCGCGGAGAACGTGCTGAACTGGCCGATGCTGCATGCACTCGGGGCAGATGACATCATCCTCGAGTTGTACCGCCACGCCTGGGAAGGTCATCTCCGCCAGTACACGGAAGCGAAAACCGTCGAGGTACCGCTGGGACTGGATGGGATGTATTACAAGGAATTCCCCACCATGTTCGATTGGTTCCACCATGGGGAAGGACTCAACGCCTTCGTGCTCCAGGGGCTGTCAGACCCCGACGACCGGACGCTGGTCGCCCGGGCGAAGCGCTTTGCCGGCTTCTACATGGGCCATGATCCCCAGGCCGACAATTACGATCCCGAGCACAAGATCATCAAGAGCCTGTTCAATGGCAGCCGTGGTCCGCTGCTCCGGCAAGCGACCGCGCTGGACTGGGCCGGAGACCCGATCGAGGTAGAGGGACGCTTTGATCCAAACCACCGAGAGCGAAACTTCCAGGAGATGCTCGATCACTTCCGGGATTACACCGACGTGGTCGGTGATCACCCGTTGAACCTCGGGGCAACGACGCTGGCGTTCATCGCCTACGCGTTGACCGGCGAAGACGAGTATCGTGACTGGGCGCTCGAGTACGTCGATGCCTGGGTCGAACGCATGGAGGCGAACGGCGGGATCATTCCGAGCAACATCGGGCTCGACGGGACGATCGGCGGGGCGTACGACGGCAAGTGGTGGGCCGGCGCCTACGGCTGGGGGTTCACCGTCGATGTCATTCCGTACACCGGAGAGCGCGCCCACCGTGGCGCGCAGTTCCAGTATCGCGCCGGGTACGGGTTCGGTAACGCCCTGCTGCTGACCGGCAACCGCAACTACGTCAAGCGCTGGCGCCAGATGTACGATCTGGTCAACGCCAACTCGAAGATCATCGATGGCCAGGAAATGTACCCGCACATGTACGGCGCCGAAGAGGGTGAAGAAGGCTGGTACTACTACAAGCCGGAGAAGTTCGCGCCGTCCGCGCAGGAGGTGTTCTACTGGACGCAGGATCACTCCGTGCTCGACTACCTGCCGGAGAAGCCGCGCTGGGTCGACTACTTTGACGGCAATGACCCGTCCTATCCCATCGACGCGCTGCAGGCCGATCTGGCAACGATCCGCGACCGGATGGAACAGGTTCGCAACGACAACGCGTCTCCCGACTGCACGATGTCGGATGATATGAACAGCAAGAATCCGGCAATCACGGATGCGCTTACCCGGTTGATGCTGGGCGGGCTTCCCACGGGACGTGTTGGCTATCCGCTGCACAGTTACCTTCGCTACTTCGATCCGGAGCGACAGCGCGCTGGGATTCCGGACAGCGTTGCCGCGTTGGTCGACGAGATCAGCGAAGATCACGTCTGCGTTACACTGGTCAACCTGGATCAGACCCGTGCGCGGTCGGTCATCGTCCAGGGTGGCGCCTATGCAGAGCATCAGATTACGAGCGTCACGGAGAGTGGAACCGAGACGAAGGTCGACGGAACCAACGTCGCGGTCGAGCTCGACCCAGGGTGCGGAAGCCGGATAAAGATCAATCTGCAGCGTTACGCCAATCGGCCGCAGATGGCAATGCCCTGGGTGTAACCTGCGGCGCCACGTCGGTTATGTGTGTGATCGTCTCTCCTCGTCATGCGTTTGATGGCGCGGCCATCCGGTCGCGCCATCACCGTTCCGAGGCGGTGTGATAAGCGAATCGATCCGCTGAAACGCTTATTCAGTCCTCACACCACCCGATCGGCTTCGGTCAGTCCCTCGAAGAGCGGGGTGGAGAGGTAGCGTTCAGCCAGGTCGCAGCCGATGGTGACGATCACCCTCCCCTGGTTTTCCCGGAGCGCGGCCAGACGGGCGGCGACGGCGACATTGGCGCCGCTGGAGATGCCGACGAGCAGTCCC
>SKTL01000506.1 GCA_007122555.1 Thermomicrobiaceae bacterium
CGGCGACATTGCCCGGCATCATCATTCTGGTCGGAATCATCGCTGCGCAGATCAATACCGGCACGATCGCCGTTCTTCGAGTTTCACCCTGGGCGCGCGGAGCAGCAATGTCCTGGAACGAGCTGGCCGCGGCAACCGGATCGCTGATGGGCATCGGGCTCGGGTCGATCGGCCTGGCGATTTCCGGAATTTCCGGGCTCGGACTCGTCTTGTTTGCGATTGCGTTGACCGGCTCGCTGGTGGCTCGAATAGCGCTCCAGCTTGCTGAATATACCGATGAAGATGATGCGCCCGGGCCGACGCAGGTGCGGCCGGAGCGTGCTGCTCAACCTGGCGCCTGAGAACCTTCGATCAAGAACGGATCGCTCATGCCGAGACCACTGCTCGTTACCGTTTGCCTGCTGGCGCTTGCGTCGGTCAGCAACACCAACAGCTTCGGGCTCGTCTTTGCGCGCGCAGCGGAAGGTTTGAACATTGATGTTGCGGCGCTCGGGGGACTGCGCACCATCGAAAACGGCGCATCCATCATTGCGGCGCTTATCGTTGCGCCGCTGATCGACCGTGTGCCGAGAAAGTGGCTGCTCCTCTCGGGTTTCGGGATGAGCACGATCTCCGTTTATCTGCTGGTTTTGCTGGATAGCGTCATCGGAACGGTCATCTTCTTCGCTCTGAACGGCGCGGCAATGATGCAGATCTTCGGCGCGCTGATGGCGATGCCGAGCGACTATGTCGGCGGGCGCCAGCTCAACCGCCTGATGGGGCTGATCATCGGCTGCATCGCATTCACCTCGATCCTTGTGGCGCCGGTGGTTGGAAACGTCGCCGATAGTCATGGCTGGCATGCTGGAATGATCGTGAGTTCCTCCGTAACCGGCATTGCGTTCCTGCTGACGCTGCTGATCGTCCCGACCTACTGGCTGCCGGCGGTGACAGAAACCGCTGGGGGGTTCACGGCGCGTTATCGGGCGGTTCTGGATCGGAAACCGTTGTTGATCATGCTCGGCAGCAATCTGCTCAGGTTCGCCCAGCTATCGGCCATTCTGACCTTTCTCAGCACCGTCATGATTCAGCGCTATGACCTTTCGTTGAGCGTGATCGGCCTGATCTTCTCAGGGGTCGGCGTGATGTTTTTCATCTCCAGTCTCCTGTCCGGGATGATGCTTCACTGGCTTCGCACGTTCAGGATTCTCGTCTGGGGCGGCTGTGCTGCCGTATTGCTGCTGGCGCTGATGCTGATCAACGAGTTGCCGCTACATTTCATGATTCCGGCGGTGTTCATCTTCATCATCGTCATTGCGGCTCAGGAGAACACTGGCACGATCGCCGCATTGAAGCTGGCGGGTCATGCGCGAGGAGCCGCTATGTCCTGGAATGAGCTTGCCGCAGGCGTCGGGGCGCTGATCGGGATCGGATTTGGGTCGATCGGCCTCGCTACTGGCGACGTGCGCGGACTGGGTATCGCGCTGACGCTGGTGGCAGCGATCGCGACAATCGTTTCCTTCCTGGCGCTCTGGTACTCGGGCTACACCGATGAAAGCGAGGATAGCGGAGCGGTAGCTCCGAGCGGCTCCAGCTCTGTGACCTGATCACGGCTGCCGACGCTTGATTGCAGTCATGATTCAGCTTCGCTTGCTCGCTTACGGGAGTTTGTCGCATCGACTGAACCAGTCAGGGACAGTGTCGGCGCCGGACGTTCCAGACGGCGGAAACGACGCTTAAAAAGCGACGCGGAGCGCTGGGGGACGAGCGCGCTCCGCGTCAAGGGAAGGGAAGGGATTGGGTTTCGGGACTCTGGCAGGGCGGCCAGAACCCGATACCTATTTTTATCAGGTTTACATAAGCCTGTCAAGTATTATGCCAACCTGTTGCTCCGTTATGCACGCAAGCCGTGTGCCACCTCTTAAGACGCGGAGCTACGGTTGTTCATTTCTTGATGGTAACTCGCAACGGGAGAGATGCCGGTCGATCGAGACTAGCGATAATCCAGGCCCGGAACGTGCCCGGAGACCGCCTCGTCGTCGAGGCGACGAATGATTCCCCGCGCCAGCAGACAGGCGCTGTCGATCTCGTATGGGTCGATTTCGTCGCTTGCCGCAGCGTCCGGCGAGGCGGTCGACTCTTTCGGATCTGGATGCCCCATAATCGTCATTGCCTGATATCCGCGGATCAGGGCCGCGTACTGCTCAGTTGGAATGCCGCGGTGCAGGATCGGCCGCATCAACCGGTTCGGATGGGACAGCGCAATATCACCGGCAATGTGCACGAGACCGGGTGAGGATTGCAGAGAGAGGATCGGACCCTCGGCGCGAGTGAAGCAGATCGGGCCGCGCCCAACGGACTGCAGGCTCAGGAAGTAGGTCGTTTCCGGATTGAACTGATTCTCGCTCAGGAAGTTCGTCATTCCAGCGGACCCCGCCTGGGAAGCTCCGGTGAACACCAGGAGCGTTTCCACCCCGACCGGCGGATGACGCATCAGGTCCTCTGCCAGCGTGAGAAGCGCCGCAATGCCGGATGCGTTGCTGTTTCGTCCCGGAACCGGATTTCCCGCAATGTCCCGCTGCATGACAAAAAGCAGCGCGAGGAACACGATGAAACTCGGGATTCCCGCGGCGAACAAGAGCAGTTGTTCCTCGAGAAACAACCAGGCAGCCACGAGCAGCGGGATGGAGAGCACGCTGAACAGTGCGAGCAACGTCAGCCCGCGAATCATGCTCTGCATGGCGCTTCCGTCCAGCCAGCCCAGTCGAGGACTGTCAAGAGGAGCGATGAGGACGACCTGCCGGAGCGGCTCCTCGTCTTCGAATCCTTGCGGAGGCCGATTTGGAATCAGACCAATCACGTTCTGGCTCTTGTCGAGCCGAAAGATCCGCGAGATAAGCGCACGATTGGTCGCTTCCAGCACGGCAATGAGCGCGAAGATCGTCGTGCCGATCAGGCCGACAAGCGGGTAGAACCATGCCAGGCCGATACTGACCAGAATGCCAAGAAACGGGACGAGATAGAGGGTCGCCGTGCCGCGAACCGTCCGAAAATCGACCTGCGTATGGGGAACACCAAGCCGCTCCAGCCGCCCGGCGACGAAACTCGCCATAAGGCGCTCCTCGTCGGAACCGGGAGCGCGCGGTTCGGCCATCTGGATGACACGTTCGATTTCACGAGTATTTGCCACTATTCGACACCACCATGGATTCGGTCAATGCGCACGTATCGTTCGTCCGTACACTACCAGAGTCTAGCAGCACCGAGGCGAATGCGGAAGTGTCAGCCAGTCACAGCTATGGGGCGCGATTGCCGGGTATCGAACATTCGAGCGCGTCCAGATTACCCCATCCCATTCCGCGGGAGCCGGACTCGATTTCGTGAATCAGGTCCACGATGGCGCGGTTTACCGGAACGTCGATTCCGAGGTTGCCGGCAAAACGAACGACCTCACCACACTGGACATCAACCTCGGTTTTCCGCTTCTTGATCTTCAAATCGCGCCAGATTCCCATGTGTTGTTTGATCGAGACTGCCATCTCCTCGCGGAATGCCTGAAGGGCGGCGCTTCCGCGTTCGTCGAGATCTGGTCCGGGGATGAACGCGGACGGTTGGAATCGCCCGATCGGCTGGATATCATGGCCGAGTGCGGCGGCGACTCTGGCCGTTTCCGCGCACGCCGCGAGCGCAACCGCAGCTCCGCGCGGATCGGCCAGGATCTCCGGAACTGGCGCGTCGATCGTGGAAACGGCGAACGCCATGGAGCCATACACCAGTTTGCCCCAGAGGTA
>SKTL01000158.1 GCA_007122555.1 Thermomicrobiaceae bacterium
ACGTGATTGTGAAGTTCCAGGTGGCGACCTCGCCCTCTGACACCGAAAGATCGTCGCCAAACGGCCCGACTTCCACGTCATTGATCTCGAAGGTCACCTCATCCGCATCCTCCGGAACTCCAGTGAGGACGAATGTGGCGGAGAAGTGGCGTGGACCCACGCGAGGGGATTCTTCTTCGGTCAGTTCTTCCATGAACTCGAGTTCGTGTTCCGCCCAGCCGGGCAGAATGAAATGCTCGTGGTCCATGGCGGCATTGGTCCAGGTGATCTCGACATCGCCGGTTTCGCCGCCAGCGCTCCATGTCATTCTATCGAACGGGATCGTGACATCTTCAAGCAAATGACTGTCAAACAGTTCTCCTGGCGCCTCGCGTCCCGGCGAAACCTGGAACTGAGTGACGACCGTAACGTCTGCGGTCGTGGAGCCAATTGCCATCGGGCTGACCGAAACGATCGGAGGTGTCGATGGCTCAAAGTCGGTATCCCATTCTGTTCTCAATCCGTCGTCGGGGCCGATTCCAAACCCGGCGCCGCCGTCGGGGTGCTCGATGCGGAGCGCTGTGCTGATCAGTGACTGGTCTCCAGGATCAAAACGCCACTCGTCACCTTCTCTGGTGAACACAAACCGGTGTGGAAGCGGAAACTCAGCATGCTGCAGTACCACGTAGTCGTCGAACTCCTGTATCAGGAAGTCCTCAGTTCTTGACACCACGTCGCCGGACGGAAGGCTGTTCGCGATCGAACGAATCCAGCGCTCGTTGAACTCCAGCACCTGAAACCGTTCCGGCAAGACCGAGTAGATCAGTTCGTAGTTCGGATCATCCGAGTCAATCGCCATCTCGATCAGGATGTCTCGCGGATCCCGATCCCGGCTCATGTCGATGAGCGGCTCGACCCCGGTCTGCTCGTCAGCAACGTCAGCTGGTGTTGGTTCGAGAGTCGGCTCCGGAGTCGGGTCGACCGCCGCGGCCCGGTCATCGACCACGTCCGCGTCGTCGCTCGTCCATTCCTCCTCCTAACCACAAGCCGCCAACAGTAGCGCCAGTCCGAGTAGCCCGGCTGCTGCGACTGCACGCATAGACACCCTCGTTCCACCTTGCGCGGGCGAGTCCGGTGCGCAATGTCTTACAGCACCGAACCGCACGGTTCTGTTTCCAGCATGGTCTGAAGCGCACTGTTTACACGTATGCAGCATGACGGCCTCAACGGTACTACATGTGCCATCAGGCGTCCCGATTTGCTGACCGAGCAGAGGATGAGGCGCGTCCATCCACCAGAATGCGGATAACACGCTGACTCACCACGTCAAGCAGGGCGCAGAGAAAATAGTGTACGTACACTCTGTATCCGGCTGGATGTCAAGGCTGCAGAATCCCGGAAACGAGCGTCAGCCAGGTCGAACGAGCGTCGTACACATTTGGTCTGCGGATAATGCGAATTCAGCGATGCGTATAAGATTCTCTATCGCATTCGGACTGTGCGTTTCGACTCACAGTTATCCGCACACAGTAGAAACGATGGCGTACTCCGGGGATCCGGGTACACTTGGTGAGGACGCCCATGCCGACACCGCTTCAGCCTCAGGAGCCCTGAATGTCCTCCCGTCGATTGATAATACTGCTGGCGATCGCAGCCGGGATACTTTCCGCCTGCAGTTCTGATTCCGACTCAGAACCGACCCCGGAGCCGATCGATTCGGCGCTTCCCGTTCAAACGCCGGCGCCCGCTCCTACCCCAGCCGTCACGAACACCCCGACCCCGATGCCGACGAGCGCCCCGGAACCGACTCCCCAGGCGACTCCGGAAACAATGCCTACACCGCGGCCAACCGCGACACCGGAATCGGCTCCCCTGCCCGAAGATGAACCGGCCGCCTGGTACATCGACATGATCGCTGATCGTGACTACGACGGCTGCTGCATCGAACGGCTCCGGGTCTATGAAGAGGGTGCGAACTTCACCAGCTGGGTAATCGCCTATCAGGGAGACGGGCTGCGACTGACCGGGCTCATGGCGGTACCGCGTGGAGAAGGACCCTTCCCAGTCGCCATCTTCAACCACGGCTACTTCCCGTTCGACCAGTACGACACCGGCTACGATACGCTCCGGGAAGTTCGCTACATGGCGAATGCTGGCTACCTCGCGATCGCGCCCGACTATCGGAACTACGCCGGATCCGATGCCGGAGATCACATCTTCGAGCCCGGATACGTCTACGACGTCCGGAATCTGATTGAAGCTTTGAAAGAGTTCCCTGAAGCCGACGCAGACCGGATCGGCATGTCCGGACACAGCATGGGTGGCGGCATTACGTTGCAGAACATCGTCAGCGGCGCTGAGATCCAGGCGGCGGTGCTCTACGGAACGGTCACCGGAGATGAGGCGAAACGGTACGAAGCGCGCATTACCCGCTGGGCCGACTCCGGCAGCGCCGGGTCCAACCGGGCGGTGGACTTTTCCGATCGATACGGAACCCCAGAAGAATCACCGGAGATCTACGACAGAATGTCGCCGAATAACTATCTCGACCGCGTAGAAGTACCGGTCCTCATTCATCACGGCGACGCCGACACGATCACTCCGCTCGAATGGGCGTACGACATCGAAGCCGGCCTACAGGAGGCCGGCAAGCCGGTCGAGATGCATGTCTACGAGGGAGCTGGACATTCGTTTCAGGGCTACTATTTCGAGTTGATGATGAACCGCACGCTGGAGTTCTTCGACGAGCATGTCCGTGGGGCCGGAACCGATTAGCGCCCCGGCCTGTCCTCATTCACCCACTTGTGGATCTGTTCGGCGATGTCGTCCCGCACCGTTCGAAACGCCGACAGCCGTTCCTCATCGTCGCCTTCGACAGCGGACGGGTCCGGGAACGACCAGTGAATCCGCTCGGCTCGTCCCGGAAACATCGGGCAGGTTTCGGCCGCGTTGTCGCACACCGTGATGACGAACTCGAACTCCTGCTCGATGAACTCATCCAGATGTTTCGAGCGGGCGCCCGAGATATCGATCCCCAGTTCCTGCATCGCCCGAATTGCGAACGGGTTGACCCGGGTCGCCTCGGTTCCGGCGGAATGAACCGTAAACCGGCCACTCCCATAGGAGCGCAACAACGCCTCGGCCATCTGAGAACGGGCCGAATTGTGGGTACAGAGGACCAGAATACGGACCGCGGCGGGTACGCTCGGAGGTTGTTCATCGTTCATTGAATCGATCCCGGTGTTGTTCCGACTGCCTGCTCAGCACGCACAGGCTGCGCATATCCTATAGCATCAGGCAAGCTGTGCCGACCACCTTCACAAGTTCTTAACCCCTGAGAATGCACGGCTGGCAGGGGTGGCCGTCTCTGGCCGCCCGTGACGACTACAACAATCCCCTTACGATTCCGATCGCCTTCTCGACCTCGTCTTCCGTGTTGTAGTAATGCACCGACGCCCGGACCATCTTCTCGATCCCGCGCTGCTCCATATCGAACCGGGTGGACCGAACGCCGGACGTGTTTGCGTTGATCTTTTCCTTCGCCCAGGCGGCAACGATGTCGTCGGGGTCCAGACCGTCAACGGTAAAGGTAACGATCCCGCCCTTCACCAGCCCCAGATCGTGCGTCTGGCCGCCTGGCAGCGCTTCGATCTCCGACCGGAACGTCGCCGCCAGAGCTCGCAGGCGCTCCGAACCAGCCTCAATACCGACATCAATTGCGTAGTCGCAGGCAACACCCAGGCCGACCTTTCCGGCGAAGTTCGTCTCCCAGTTCTCGAACCGGCGGG
>SKTL01000362.1 GCA_007122555.1 Thermomicrobiaceae bacterium
ATGTATCAGGAAGTTCGTCGAAAGCGTTCGCATCGATTTCGCTTCATTAAACAGGATACGCCGAACGGCGATTCCCAGCATCCGAAAAAGTGCGCATTTGCCAGCCTCGTTGACGCTCCTCGCTATGCGCTTGATACTGTCATCGAAACGACCGCGCCCGAATACAAGGAGCAAGAAATGCCACTCGTCTATGCCTGTGTCGCCCCGCACGGCTTCCCAATCATTCCCGACCTAAGTGATAATGCCGATGGCGGGCTCGCTACCCGCGAAGCGATGTTCGAGTTGGGGCGCCGCTGCCAGGCGCACGAGCCTGAGGTTATCGTCATCGCCACGCCGCACGGGTTCCGCGTGGAGAACATGATCACGCTCGCTGCGGTCGCTCGTGGAGCCGGAACGCTGCACTGGGGCGGCCGGACGCTGGAAATGAATATCCCGGTCGATCTCAACCTGACCGACCAGATCGCCGAAGACGCCCGGGTCCGCAACATCCCGATCGCCATGGCCGGATTCGCCGGCAATCGACGGGATCAGAGCGTCATCCCGCTTGACTGGGGCGTGATTACTCCGCTCTGGTTCGTCGGCAAGCAGCAAAACATGGTGGGAATGGGTCATGTCCTGGCTCACATATTCGAGAATCCGGAGTTCGACGAGACCGTCCCGCCGGTGGTAATCGCCAGCCCCGAACGTTCCCTACCGCGTTCGACAATGGTCGAGTTCGGCAAGGCGATCGCCGAGGCCGCCGAACGCGATACCCGTCGCATCGCCTTCATCGCATCCTGTGATTGGGCGCATACCCACAAGACAACTCCGGCGCACGACGCCCATCCGGACGCGCCAGTCGTCGACCAGATGGTGGTCGACGCGCTCCGGGAAAACGATCCCGGCCGGTTGATCGATCTGCCCGACGAGAAGGTCCGCAACGCAGCGATAGATGGTCTCTGGCAAACGCTGATGCTCGCCGGCGCGATGGAGCTTGTCCCCATGACCGGCGAAGTGCTCTGCTACGAAGCGCCCGACTACTACGGGATGATCGTCGCCAGTTTCGAGCGGGTTCCGTAAGGCGTCCCGTCTCATCCAGCTGTCTGAACGAAAGGTATCCGGCCCGATGAACCGGCAATCGCCTCGAATGCGCATACACGATCGGATCGTTACGGTCGGCGGCGGCACCGGATCGTTCACGATGCTGTCCGAGCTGAAGCGCTTCGCGAACCAGCTCTCGGCGATCGTCACCATGACCGACTCCGGCGGCTCGTCTCGGAGACTCATCGACGAGTTCGGCAGGCCGCTCCCGCTCGGCGATCTGCGCCAGGCGCTGGTTGCGCTTTCGCGCTCATCCCGCCTCTGGGGCGATCTGTTCAACTACCGCTTCCCGGACTCCAGCAACGGTTCGCTCGGCGGACACTCGCTCGGCAATCTGATCCTGCACGCGTTGCAGGATCTCAATGAAGGCGATCTGCTCGAAGCGCTGGAAGATGCGGGAGAGATTCTCAATACGGCCGGGAACGTGATTCCGGTTACGCTGGACCACTCCACACTCTGCGCCGAGCTCGAGGACGGGTCGATCATCCGCGGCGAAAGCTCAATCGATCGCCCCGAGGGGCGGGAAGTTCTGCCGATCAGACAGGTGTTTCTGGATCCTGATGTCCAGTCATCGGTGCGAGCGCGAAAAGCGCTGGAGCGCGCCGATGTGGTGATCATCGGCCCCGGCGATCTCTACACCAGCATCATTCCATGCCTGCTTGTTCGCGGGATCACCGAAGCAATTCGATCCTGCGAGGGCGAGGTGATCTACGTCTGCAACGTCATGACCAAACATGGCGAGACGGATGGTTTCGCAGCGTCGGGCTTCGTCCGGGAACTGCATCGCTACCTCGGCCGGCGAGTTGACAGCGTGCTCGTGAGCACCAGCGCCTACCCGCAGCAACTGCTTGACGCCTACGCCGGCGAGCAGGCGTTCCCGGTTCACGCCGATCTGGACGAGGTGCGCGAGCTGGCGCCGCGAGTCATCGCGGGACATTTCTCAACTACCGAACGACTCATCCGCCACGACGCCGAGCGGGTAATTCTCGGCATCTGGCCGGAACATGGCGAATAGTTCCCCGGACGAGGCGTCTCATCGTCGAGAGAGGAATTCCGGAAATGAAGATCATCATTGAAAAGAACGTCATGGTCCCGATGCGGGACGGCGTCGAACTCGCCACCGATATCTACCGGCAGGATTCCACTTCACCTTCCCCGGTACTGCTCCAACGGCTGCCATATAACAAGGATATGAATGCGTTCAACAATTTCGCGATGGATCTCCAGCGCTGCGTGCAGGCCGGGTACACGGTCGTGGTCCAGGATACTCGTGGGCGCTTCCAGTCCGGGGGAGAGTTCAATCCGTTATTCGATGAGGCCGACGACGGAGTGGACGCAATCAACTGGGCGGCGAGCCAGCCATGGTCGAACGGAAACGTCGGTATGATTGGCGGTTCGTATTTTGGCGCAACCCAGTGGCTGCCAGCAACACGTTCACCGGATGCGCTAAAGGCGATCGCTCCGGTCGTTACGGCGGCTGACTACCACGAGGGATGGGCCTATCAGGGCGGCGCCTTTGAACTCGGATTCAATCTGCAATGGACCTTGACAACCCTCGCGCTCGGCGAGATGCGGCGACGCCTCGGAGCAGGAAAGGTGTCAATCGACGACCTGATGGGGCTCATCGCGGCAGCTGACGCCGCGGACGATCTCTTCTGGCGGCTGCCATTGACGGACATACCCGTTCTCGACGGACTGGCGCCCTACTACTTCGACTGGCTGAATCACCCCGACTACGATGACTACTGGAAGCAGATCGCCCCGAAGGAGGGGTATGGCCAGGTCACGGCGCCGGCCCTGAACGTGGGCGGCTGGTACGACCTGTTTATCGGCGGCACGCTGGCGAACTACCGGGATATGAAAACGCAGGGCGGATCTGACAAGGCGCGCCGCTTCCAGCATCTCATCGTCGGACCGTGGGCGCACGGCGTCTTCGGCGGAGCCTACGCGGATCAGCGCTACGGCCTGCTGGCCAGCTCGGACGGGTTCGATCTGACCGGCGCGCAACTGCGCTGGTATGACTACTGGCTTAAGGGGGAAGACAACGGTCTGCAGGACGACAAGCCGGTGCAGATCTTCGTCATGGGCGCCAATGCCTGGCGCCATGAAGACGACTGGCCGCTGCCGGACACGCAATACATCCCATGGTATCTGCACTCGGGCGGGCGGGCGAACTCTCGCCACGGCGACGGTTCGCTTTCCGACGAAAAGCCATCTGCCGAGCCGGAAGACGTCTATCTCTACGATCCGCGGGATCCAGTCCCGACCTGCGGCGGCGCCACGTTCCTGCCCGGATTGCAGGTCGGCGCGAACGCCGGTCCGCGGGACCAGCGCACGGTCGAAGAACGGCAGGACGTGCTCTGCTATACGAGCGAGCCCCTTGAGAAGCCGGTCGAGGTCACCGGTCATGTCGAGCTGGTACTGTTCGCATCGTCATCGGCGTTGGACACAGATTTCACCGGCAAGCTGGTCGATGTCGCGCCGGACGGCACGGCCACGATCCTGACCGACGGTATCTTGCGGGCTCGCTATCGGGAGTCAATGTCCGAGCAGAAGCTTCTGGAGCCGGGAACCGCCTATGAGTTCCGGATTGATCTCTGGGCCACCGCCAATCTCTTCAAGGCTGGACACCGGATCCGTCTGGAAATCTCCAGCAGCAACTTTCCTCGATTTGACCG
>SKTL01000329.1 GCA_007122555.1 Thermomicrobiaceae bacterium
CCAGAGCGGCATTCGATCACTTTCCGACCGGGTTGTGCCGCGTGGTCAGAATCGGGGGATGCGGCTCTTCCTGTTCGACCTCGACCTCGCGTGGAATAGCGAGCGGGATGCGAATGGTCATGCGCGTTCCAGCATCCGGCTGGCTGAATGCGCTGATATGCCCGGCGTGACAATCGGCAATCCATTTGGCGATCGCCAGTCCGAGCCCTGCGCCGGTTGTTCCGCCGTTCCGCGCCTCGCTCCCTCGATAGAACCGGTCGAAGATGCGGTTGACCTGCTCCTCGGTCATGCCGGGGCCTTCATCGATCACGTCAATACGGGCGAAACCGCCTTCCGCGCTTGTTCGCAAGGTGATGGATTTGCCTGCCGGAGTGTATGCGAACGCGTTATCGAGCAGGATGAGCAGGAGCTGCCGGAGCTGATCCGGGTCTCCCTGAATCGAGAAATCCTCGTCGACCTCGGTTCGGAAGACGTGGTCTGTCGCCAGCGGGGCGGCTACCCGCGCGGCGTCCCGGACGACCTTCTCCAGCGTGATCGTCTGCATGTCCGGCCGCCAGCCGACGTCCGCGCGAGCCAGTGTCAGCAGATGCTCCACGAGTCGTCCCATACGCTCGGCTTCATCGCGGATGTCGCTGAGTCCCTCGTGCAAGTCGTCCGGGTTCATCCGGGCGCTCTCGATCTGCCGGAGGAGGATTTCAGCGTTTCCTCGCAGCGCGGTAAGCGGTGTACGAAGCTCATGGGAGGCGTCTCCGACAAACCTGCGCTCGGCGTTAAACGCGGCGTCAAGCCTCGCAAGCATGTGGTTGAACGTCTCAGCGAGCTGCTGGATCTCATCGTTGGTGACCGGCGTCCGGATCTGGTGTTTGAGATCGCCGGATTGACCGACTGATCTCACCGCTTCAGTAATGTGGGTGAGCGGCCGAAGTGACTGCCCCGTCAGGAGGTACGAGCCCACCGCGGTCATTGTCAGCCCGATAAGCGAGCCGCTGATCAGAAAGAGTTTCAACTGATCAAGCGCCTGCTCCATCGGCCGCAGGTTCTCCACCGCCTGCACGGTTCCGAAGAGCGTGCCATCCTGGCCCTTGAGCGGTGCGCTGATCACCCGCACATCATTTTCGCCCAGGGCGGTTGTGTAGTAGACGGCGTCTCCAGCCTCATTCGACTCGACGACGCTTTCGGGGATATCGAGCATGATCTGGTATTCGGAGGAACGCCCCTGCGCCAGGCCGGAGGCGTCCGCGACCTGGAGATAGAGCCCGGGGTAGGTGAACGGATGAAGATCCCCGGGAGCCCGCAAGATCGGCTGCCCGCCGACACCGAGCTCGATGTGCGAGTTCTGCCGGTAGCTGTTGACGACCTCGAGCAATCGCCGGTCGACTTCGCTCTCCAGCGATCGGGTCAACATCTGGTAGACGCCCAGGCTGACGGATACCAGGACGACGGCCATGAGGAGTGTTGAAAGAAGGACGATTCTGGCTCTGATTGACATGGTCTGGAACGCTCACAACACGAGAATCCGGCTTGCGGACTCCGGTTCAGGACGATTGCTCACGTAAGGCATACCCCACACCGCGTACTGTTTGCAAGAGGCGGGGTTCGCCTTCGGCTTCAAGACGACGACGGAGATTGCTTATGGTTACTTCCAGCACATTTGATTCCCCCGGAAAATCATCGCCCCAGATCCGCTCCATGATCAGCTCTCGCGTCATCACCTGTTGCGGATGACGAAGGAAGAGGAGCAGGAGGTCAAATTCCCGGGCGGTTAGTTCGATCTGACGATCACCGCGGTAGGCGTACCGGGTTGTTGTGTCCAGCCTCAGATCGGAGAAGGCGAATGACTCCTGGATGTCATCCTCGCGGGCTTCGCTGCGGGCCTCTTTTCGTCTGAGCAGGGCGCGGAGTCTGGCGAGGAGTTCTTCGAAGGCGAACGGCTTCACCATGTAATCGTCGGCGCCGGCATCCAGTCCTTCAACGCGATCGGAGACCTCGTCTTTCGCCGTAAGCATCAGAATCGGCACATGATCGCCCGCCTCGCGAATTCTGCGGCAGACCTCGATTCCGTCGACGTCGCCGGGAAGCATGATGTCGAGCACGATGAGGTCGATACTGGTGTCCCGTGTGATCGAGAGCGCTTCGGCGCCGGAATCAGTTACCCGGACATCGTAGCCCTCGAAGACGAGTCCTCGACGCAGGAAGGAGGCGATCGACCGTTCATCTTCCACTATGAGGATGTTTGCGGCGCCTTCAGCCATATCGCTGTCCGGTCATTTTCGTCTGCATGATTCGGTCTGTCCGCTCTTCGTTTACTCTAGCAGTTTGCGAAAACGGTCTTCATCCGGAAACGGGCCGATAACGGCCAGGCTGAGACGCTCGGGCTGGAGCAGCTCACCCGCCAGCTCCTGGACTTCCTCGCTGGTGACCTGGTCGATCTCGTCCATCACCTGGTCGGGAGTCAAAATCTCCTCGAAGAGCAGCTCCTGGCTGCCGATCCAACCGGCGACAGCTCGGGAATCTTCCAGCCCCATGCTGATACGGCCCTTTCGCAGTTGTTTTGTCCGGCTCAATTCTTCGGCAGGAACCGGATCCTCCCGGAGTTTCCAGAGCTCCCGGATAACCGCGGTGATTGTCTGGTCGACTTTTTCCGGATCGGTGCCCGCGTAGACGACGCCCTGTCCGACGTCCTGATAGCCACGGAAGTATGAGAACACGGCGTAGGCGAGACCTCGTCGTTCACGGATTTCCTCAAAGAGGCGGGAACTCATCCCGGAGCTGAGGACCGCGTCGATGGTTTCCTGAACCTGACGGCGATCATCCCGATAGGAAATTGCCGGAAGCCCAATGCAGAAATGCGCCTCTTCGGTTTGCCGTTCGAGTACCTGCAGCTTTGGGGCTGTCTGGGTGATCGTGCACGGTTCGATCTCCGGTGGTTGACCAACCGGCATCTGCCCGAACGTGCGCTCAGTCAGACGCACGACGTGGTCGTGATCCACCTCACCGGCGGCTGAGATCACCAGACGATTCGGGAGGTAGTTGCCGCGCATGTAGTTGATGATGTCGTCACGGGTCATGACGCCGATCGTCTCTTCAGAGCCGATGATCGGGCGCCCGACGGCGTTGCCGTCCCAGACGAGTTCGTCAATGACGTCGTGAATGTAATCGTCCGGCGTGTCGTGAATGCCGTGGATCTCTTCGAAGATAACCCAGCGTTCCTTCTCGAGCTCTTCCTGACGCATGGTCGAATTCAGCAGCATGTCCGCCAGGACGTCGAACGCTCGTTCCAGATGAGTGCTTGGAACCTTGACCCAGTAGTTGGTGTTTTCCCGGGAGGTTCCCGCGTTCAGCACCCCACCAACTTCTTCAATCTCCCGTGTGATCGTGATCGGGTCCGGGCGGTTCTGCGTACCCTTGAAGACCATATGTTCCAGGAAATGTGAGACGCCGGCATGCTCGTCTGTCTCATGTCGCGCCCCGGCGGCGAACGTGATGATCAGACTGGCTGAACGAACATGGTTCATTCGGCTGGTGACGATCCTGACACCGTTTGCGAGCGTTGTGCGTTCAATATTCAACCTGGATTACTCCTGTAATACTGAGAAACGGTTGCAGATCGCAGCTAGACGTTGAGTTGGGCTGAAGCGGCGTCGAGGATGAGCTCTAGCGCATATTCCGCCGCATCTTCCATATTGTGACGCCGGTCCCCATGCCAATGCACATCGTACACGTTTACGCCGGCGGCGCTGGCGCACGCGAAGTAG
>SKTL01000444.1 GCA_007122555.1 Thermomicrobiaceae bacterium
ACGGCAAGAAGTTCATGGGAATCGAGCGGACGACGTTCCTGATCGATCGCGATGGCGTGCTGCGTAAGGTCTATCCGAACGTCGATGTCGAAGGCCACGCCGACAAAGTTCTGGACGAGATCGCGAAGCTGTAGATGAGATTGCCCGGGCCGTCCTCGACCCGGGCGTTCCTGTTAACTAATCCGATGTTCTCAGCAAGCGGATCGACGCCGCGATCAAGAACACGATCCAGGTTGAGAATCCCGCAAATCCCATGAAGAGCGCCGGGCCGCCGTCGACAACGTTGAACGCGAGGCCCCCGCCCACGAGCATCAGGGCGCTGCCGAGCAATCCGAGATAGGCAGTCCAGGCCGGGACGATCGGAGTCGCCAGAGCTCCGAGCGAAAGCGAGAGCACCAGAACGCCAGCTGCAACCAGCGACATGGAAAACCCGCCGGAGTGCATCGCCCAGAGCAGTCCCAGGATGGCCGGGTTGGCCTCCAGTTCACCGATCCGGGATACGAGCACCGCCTGCATGGATGTCCCGACTGCGAAAATCGTGAGCAGGAAGATCCCGGCAGCGTAGGCGATCCGCCCCCACAGCGCTGACGCAGACGCTTCCTGCAAGCGGGCGGTTATCACCGAAAGAAACGTCAGCAAGAACACCGCATTGATGGCGACCCAGAATGTCGCGATCATGACCCGCCCTCCCTGATCCGCGTAGAACCGGCTCACCTCGTCCAGTGACGCCCCGGGAAGTGGCGATCCGGACATCAAGACCGCGTTCTGGAATATGACCCCGGCCGCGAACCCCAGTCCCGCAATTCCCCCGATAAACCCTTGCGACAAGCCCCGCGACTCCGCGGCTGCAACCCCAACCGTCGCCATGGTAGGCTCCCTTCCGAATAGAATATGATCGACTGACATCACTATAGCAGAACTATAATGATTTTAGCACTGGAACAATCGATGGAATACGAATCAAGCTCTGGAACGCGTAATCCCTATGAGTCGCCGATTCGCCGCGAACAGGCCGAAATGACGCGCGAGCGCATCATCGACGCGGCGCGGTCACTCTTCCTGACACGCGGCTATGCTCGGACCAGTCTGAAGCGGGTTGCCGCCGAGGCCGGCGTTTCCGATCAGACCATCTATGCCGCCTACGGGAAGAAGCGAGGGCTGCTTCAGGCGATTATGGACGAGATGGATCTGGCGGCCGGGGTCGAGCAGGTCATGGCGGATCTGGCCGCGGCTCACGGTGACCCCGCTCGCCAGCTTGTCCTTTTTGTCGCCTATGACCGCCGCCTGTTTGAACGAGAACGCGACCATTTCCTGATCATGCGGGACGCCGGTTCGTCAGAGCCCGAGCTCGTCGATACCCTTCGTGCGGGCCGGGAACGAGGCCGTCAGGTTCATCTCCGGATCTTCTCGGTCTGGCAAACCGACGGTCATTTGATCGACGCGCTCGATGCCGAGCCGGCCGCCGATCTTTACCACGCCGTGTCCAGTCTGGAGTCCTTCGACTATCTGGTGTACGAGCGCGGCTGGTCGCCCGATCGCTGGGAGCAAGAGACCTTCCGGATTCTCGCCGGCGCGCTTCTTCGGAATCACCGCACAACCTGACGGCGGAACCAGTTCGCATGCTTCCCTGCCTGCGGCATACTTGGGTCGCGTTGCGGTGCGTAGCGCCAGTCGCTCGAGTCGGAACCAGGCATGACCACGGCCACGCAGTCCAAAATCCGCGCTGTGAGCGATCTCCGCGACTATGCGACGATCGCGCATTATGTCGCGCTGAGCGCGATATTCCTCATCGGCGCCTGGCTTCGCCTGACCGCGCTCAACCGGCAGAGCCTCTGGTTCGATGAAGCGGACGTCGTTGTCCGGGCGCTGCAGCCGCTCGGCCAGGTCATGGAAACGTTCGTCGCCCCGGGCGAGAACGGGCCGATCTACAACATCATGCTGGCGCTCTGGATCAGGATGGCCGGGATCTCTGAGATTGCCGTCCGGTTGCCGTCGGCGGTCTTCGGGGTTATCGCGCTCCCGTTGATTTACCTGCTCGCCCGCCGGATCGCCGGTTCGACGGTTGCCCTGATCGCGACAGCCCTGCTCGCGATTTCCCCGTACCACATCTGGTATTCCCAGGAAGCGAAGATGTACACCATGGTCGTGGCGCTGGCGCTGGGCTCGACCTGGGCGCTTGTCACCGCGCTCGAGCGCAACGAGCGCTGGTGGTGGGTCGCCTATGCGGTTGTCACGACGCTGATGTTTTACACCCATGTGGCGACGATCCTCGTCTTCGGAGCGCAGTTTCTCTACGCCGTCGCGACCTGGCGCCAGTGGTCGAGCCGCCGGCGTCCCTGGATTATCGCGATCGGCGTGCTGACGCTCCCCTATATCCCGATCGGGCTCTGGGCGATGCGGGTGATCGGCGGGCAGGCCGACACCTGGCATCCAGCGGTCACGCTCTGGAGCGCACTGGAGACGTTCGCGGTGAAGTTCGCCGTCGATCGGTATGACGACGATATCCGCATCTGGGCGTCCATCCTCTATGCAGTGCTGGCCGTCGCAGGGATCGCCGGACTGGCCTACTGGCGCCGGCGGGAGAAATGGTGGCTGCTGGTTGCGCTGCTGGTCGTCGTGCCGGTCATCGGCCTCTGGCTGGTGTCATTGCAGCAATCGGTCTTTTCTGATCGCTACGGGATCGTCGCGCTTCCCTTCTATCTGATACTGGTTTCCGCCGCGCTGGGCTGGATGCTCCGCCGGCAGTACGCCTGGTCGCTGGCCGTTGTCGCTATGATCTTCCTGGTCAGCTTTGCCTGGGCGCCGATCCGGGACGTCAACCGGACCGAATCAGCCGAAAAGGAAGACTGGCGTTCGGCCTACGCCTGGGTGGCGGATCGGCACGAACCGGGAGACGCCCTGGTCGTCATGCCCGGCTATCTCATTACAACCTGGGAGTACCATCAGCAGCGCGATGGACGCCTGGACGCGATCCACGGCTTCCCGATGGGCAGCTTCACCATCGATTGGTTCGACGAGTCGGATATGACACACATTATGTACGAAGAAGCCGAAGGCGCGGAGCGGATCTGGCTGGTTCAGTCACCGGAGCGCGCTGAGGCGGACGATCCTGACCTTCATCTCGAATCCTGGCTCGAGTCTGAAGGCGATGCGGTTGCCGAACATGAAGTCAACGGCGTTCAGGTGACGCTTTTCGAGCTCGATGAACCGCTGTCGCGTTGGTGAGACGACATGAATACAACGACGCAGCTAGGTGAACGCGAATCCATTTCCTGCCCACTGTGCGGGGAAGACCAGGTCGAACGCCTGTTTACCGCGCGGGACCGACTGGTCGGAATGCCCGGCGAGTTCCCGGTGGTGAGGTGCCGGTCTTGCGGCTTCGTCTACCTCAACCCCCGTCCCACGACCGATGCGCTGTCCGCATATTACCCAGAAGTCTACTATCCAGTCGGTGGCGGGCAGGAGACGCCGGAAGCGCTGTCGGTCGCCCGCGGATTGCTCGAGCGGGTGGAGCAGGCGGAGCCGGGCAGGAAGCTCCGGATTCTGGATGCTGGTTGCGGCGCCGGGCTGTTTTTGAAGCTGGCTCGGGACGCTGGGCATGAGGTCGCTGGCGTCGAGCTGAGTCTGTCCGCAGTCGAGTATGGTCGGAACGTTTATGGACTGCCGATAGCGTGGGGGACGCTGGAATCCGCCGAACTTCCTGCGGATCATTTCGATGTCGTGACGATGTGGCACATGCTGGAGCATACGCC
>SKTL01000406.1 GCA_007122555.1 Thermomicrobiaceae bacterium
CAGCACATCGATAACTTCGCCGCAATGGAGCAGGCTCCCGCGCTCTACACCAGCAATGAGTCGATCGTCGAGCAGCACATCGATAACTTCGCCGCGATGGAGCAAGCTCCGGGGCTCTACACCAGCAATGAGTCGATCGTCGAGCAGAACATCGACAATTTCGCCGTGATGGAGCAAGCTCCCGAGCTTTACACCAGCTCCAGCAGCCAGGATCAAGGCGATGCATTCGACTTTGATCTCATGGAGCAAGCGCCAGGACTCTTCACCGATCAGTAATCGCAACTGACGAGCGATCCGCAATGCACTGATCTAATTGCACAGACAACTCCTACCCGTACCCGGAAGCGCCTCGCTTATAACGCGAGGCGCTTCTGTATCCAATGTGGCGCCGCTGTGCGAAGATTATTCTCGTCAACAATGGCGCGAACCAGAAGGACCCGTGAGATGAGCATCGGTCCGAACATTACGATCTCGTCCGCCGAACTGACAGCAACCATTGCACCCTCGGGTGCGGAGCTGACGTCGCTGCGGCGCCGGGATGGACTGGAACTCCTCTGGCAAGGGGATCCAGCTTCATGGCCCGAGCAGGCGCCGATCCTTTTTCCGCTGCTGGGACCGCTCACCAACCAGACGCTGCGTCATCGCGGGCACACCTATCATATGCCGCCGCACGGTTTCGCAAAGTCCAGGACCTTTGAGTTGATCGAGCAATCGGACAGTCGCTGCCTGTTACGGATCAGCGATGATGAACAGATCCGATCCATGTACCCGTTCTCCTTCCAGTTCGACGTCGAATACGAGATACGGGCCAACGCGCTGCTTAGCACGATTCACGTTACGAACACCGGCAATGAGACCATGCCATGCGACGTTGGCTTTCACCCCGGGTTTCAGTGGCCGCTGAAACCCGACGTTGACAAGGACGCCCACTGGATCGTCTTCGAGGACCCCGAACCGGCCCCAATTCGGCGCGGCATCGACGATCCGATCTTTCTCTATGGCGATCCTCATCCAACTCCGGTTTCGGGCGACGTACTCCAGCTCACCGAGTCACTGTTCGAGGACCAGGCGATCGTCTTTGACCGGATCAGGAGTCGATCAATCATTTACAAAGCCGATTCTGGACCGTCGCTTCAGATCGACTTTCCGGATTGTCCGTACCTCGCGCTCTGGATGCGACCCGGCGCGAACTACATCTGCATCGAACCGTGGCAAGGACTCCCCGTTGAGCACGGCTGGGATGGAGAGTATCTGGACAAGCCGGGCGCCGCGCATATCGAACCCGGCGCTGCCCGGTCGTGGCGGCTGAGCGTGACGGTGACCGATCAGGCGCGAACGTGAACGATGCGCGCGCGGGTCATCATCGAACTCACGGGCCGATCAGCACGATGACGAGGAATATGACCGCCCCGAGTAAGAGCCAGCGAAATCGCGTCTGGTTGTAGGACGGCAACTCTTCACGAAAGACCCCCTGCATCAGGAACCCGGCCAGAATGGCGATCGAAACGTCAAACACGGCTTCGGACGGCTGAATCATGACGTGCGAAATCCAGCCGATGAGCGGCGCCGTCGCCAGGACATAGCGTCCCCGGGTCTCGAACTCGGCGCGGTGATGCACGTGCATCATGTAGCTCTTGAAAACGATATGCAGACCGATGGAAAGGCTGACAAACACAGCCAGGAAGAGTTCATCGGTCGCGTCGCGAGGCAACGCAAATATAATCATCCATGTATAGAACCAGCCGAGCGTAACGTGCAGCCAGAACGAACGCCTGGAGCCAGCGCCCTCCTGGCCTTCGCTTTCGAATTGACCGCGCTGATTGAGAAAGTGCGATTCCAGTGCGTAGAACGCGAGGAAACTAAAGAGGATGATGATGTGAACGTTGTCGCCCAGATACTCATGGGCTTCTTCAATTTCCGGAACAAGCTTCAGAAAGACATATGCCACCGCAAGGCCGCCTCCAAATGAGACAACCCGCGTTGATTGCGAACGCAATCCCTTCCGGATCCACGGACCGGCAAGGTGTGATATCGCCAGAAGCATCGCCACCAGCAACGCGTATTGACCGGTATGGTCACTCTCGGGTGGCCAGAAGTCGCCCACAGCCCTTCCTGTCTTCTCTGCTCTGCGCGGTGAAGCATCGCTCGCCCGAGCCATCATTGTCGACGGCCGGGATCGGGCGCTCAATGGTCATTTGGTCACGGAGCAATCAGGCCCTGCAGGATGCAGAGCCCGAAATCGATGACTGGTATGGGGTTACTGGAACCGCTTAATGGGTCGCGCCGTGCGTCTCCGCAGGGCGGACCATGATCAACGGCCGCACCGCCCGGTTCAGGACCTCTTCGGCCACAGACCCGATTCGCAGCCGCTTGAGTCCGGAGTACCCGTGCGTCGCCAGAGCGACCACATCCGCTCCCGAGTCTTCAGCAGCCTTATTGATCTGTTGAGCGGGATCTCCTTCACAGACGTCCCAGGTCACCGAGAACCCGCACGTCTTCAGACGATCCGCGATGCCGGACAGATACTCCTCGGCGTCGTCACGAGTCGTGCGGCCCTCTTCGTCCGGTTCGGCCGGGTCGCCAGTCGCCCAGCTTCGATTCATGTTGACGACGCGAACCAGATGCAAAGCAGCACCGTCGTCGCCAAACAGATTCTGAACCGGATCAAGGATCTCCTCACTGAATCCTGACCCATCCAGCGCTATCATCGCCTTGTTGAAGCTGATATCACTTGCAGCCGGGACCGGTGAACGCAGCGCGCGAACAACGAACATCGGGCAGGTTGCCCGCTCGGCAACCTTGAGCGCGACACTGCCGAGCAAGACCCGCCCGAGACCAGAACGGCCGTGACTCGCCATCACGATCATCTTTTCGTCTCCGTCGGCCGATTCCCCCGCCTTGACGACCTGCTCAGCCGGATCGCCGTAGACGATCATCTTCTCAACGGCGACTTCCTGAATTGAATCCCCGACATAGCTGAGATAGTCCTCCGTCTCCTTCAAGGCGCTGGTTATCTCGTCGAACTCGTCTTCGGTCAGATTCGAGGAGCCGGGGTTCGCGCCGATCGGCATACTGGGCGATGTCCGCTGCTCGAACATCAAGTGTGACGACTCTTCCATCGGCGGGCGATCCTCTTCCGGGGGCGGCTCCGGCAGCGACGACGACGGCTCGACCGCTGACAAAAGAATGATCCGCCCTCCGGTTCGCCTTGCCAGAGCTCGAGCATAGGGAACCGCGCATTCGGCAATGTGCGATTGATCCAGCGGAACGATTATCTGCATGGCCATGGTGCGCCTCCAGTTGATTGATGATTAACAGCGTCAGTTTCCCGGTGAATCGGGCTTCCCGGCAGGCCAGTTCGAGACCCGCTGCACCCACTGTATGGTGAATCCTGCGACGATGGCGTGCAGAATTGGCGCCATGCAATGACAATTTCGTTGCAGCACATCTCCCGCACGGAGCAAACGGGCCGTCCGTGCTACGATCTCATGATCAGAAGCACGTTGCCGATTGGAGCCCCGAATGCCTGTTGACCATGATCGAAAGGATCACCAGATGCCGAGATTTATGTTCCTCCCTCCGCAAAACGCGCAAACACGGGAATGGGCCGCGCGCATGAAAAAGGAACTGGGCGACTACGAAGTGCTGGCGCCGGAGACAGAAGATGAGGCGATGGAGCATCTGCCTGGCGTGAACGCCGGGTACGGCTATCTCTCACCGGAAATGCTCGATATCGCCGAAAACCTC
>SKTL01000450.1 GCA_007122555.1 Thermomicrobiaceae bacterium
GACTTACATTTTGCGGACTACGAAAGCCTCCCCCTTCTCCAGATCCTTCGGCTCCACTCAGGACAGGTCCTGGGAGAGGGTACAGGGGTGAGGACAAGAACATGCGGAAACCCAGATTAAGGAGAGTTGAGATCATGACAAACACGCCCACCAACTGGACTGACATTCCGGCGGAAGAAGTCTATCCCGGCATCACCCGGCAGGTGTTGCACGGCGAACGCCAGACGATGATCCGCTACGTCTATGCGCCAGGATCCGTTTTCCCGGAACACCATCACCCGCAGGAGCAGATCACCACTGTGCTCACCGGTCAGATCGAGTTCACTGTCGACGGTCATGACGTTGTCTTCAGCGCTGGCGACACAGGTGTCATCCCGGGAGGCACCCCACACGGCGCGCGAGTCATTGGTGATGAGACCGTCGAGACGATAAACAGCCTCAGCCCGCGGCGGGATGCGGCGCCGGGACCGGGGAACTAACAGGTCAATTCCGCCTCAAGATCTCGTTTTGTCACTTGCGCGCGCACAGCATGACTGCGAGACTCATCAATGTGTGACGATACGGGCTGCTCTGCAGCGACGTCTGTGGATCATAATGACCGGAGACAAACAGCCACAGTCCCGGCCTGGCAATACCCGGAATTCGCTCATCGTGGCGATACTTATCTTCTTCGCTGGCGCAGCGACGGGGATTGCGGCGCTACTGCTCATCCTGCATGATAACGCCGGGAACGATGACGTTTCGGAGCTTGCCGTTGCGTCGCCAACCGCAACCGCGGTCGACGAGCATGAGCAGGCTGCCGATTCTCCTTCGCCAACCAGTGTCGTCGAACCTGCTTTCGAACCGCCCAACGGGGATGACAACACGGACTCCAAGCCGGAGCCAGTCATCGACCCGCTCTTTGTCACGTATGTATGCAACGATCGGGCTGATCCGACGTATCCTGCAGCCGTTGAGCAGTGGGGCTATCTCACTCACGGAGGCAAGGAATTGATGTGCCTCGAGTACCTGGAAGGGAATCACGGCTTCGTTGGTCGTCATCAGCAACTGATTCGCGACTCAGAAATCATCCCTGCCTCAGAACTAACGTTTCACGACAACAATCCAGACGAATGTTATCGCAATCTGCTTGAGTCCGGCGACATTGGGCTCGGCGGACCTCCATTGTCAAGCACGACTGACGCTATGGGCTACGCAGACATTGAAGTGATGCTTCAAGCGCGAACACCATTGGATGATGCACTCACGCTTCACCAGATCAAGGATTTCACTGAAGGCTGGGTAAATTGGTTTCTTGGTCGCCCAACAAACCACAAGCAGGATTCGTCAACGCCTGGTGAGCTTCTCGCTAGAACGCTAGTATCTCCAGACGCAACGCATTTGGCTGCGAGACTGAATTGGACCCGCGAGACAGTTGGCAAACATTGGTTGCTTGAGACGCTGGTTAGATCCAGCATGGTCGGTTCAGTTGCTCACGGGTCGAGAGAAGTAGTGATGACCAGGTTGAGCAGACTTGCTGATGAGTATCACGTCGTCTCATCGCAAGGTGAATTCAATGGTCCATTCGACGAATGGTTACTCGAAAATGATGAAGTCTTCCTTAGCCAATTCTGGCCCGATGCAGACTGGACACCAAACGATCCGTAGTTTAAGGTTCGGATCGGCCCAATTCTATTATTCCTAGGCCGCATCAACCCGTTCTGGCTTCGCGGGTCGCCCTATGCCTGCAATCACGCATTCACACTGGCGAATCGGCGCGTTTCAGTTCGCGTGATGACGCACTGATCAACCACGGCCTGCGCACCGCGGCCTTCGCCGAACACACCATCGTTGATCAGTCGCAGGTCGAGCCGGGCAGCAGCGTGGTCCGTGCCCGGCGGATTCTCGGCAGCATCATGGGATTGACCAGGCTGGGTGTCGACATTCCCCGTCTTATCGGACTGTACAGGGCGAAACGGCTGAAGCTGGACGAATCGATGACCGCCCGTTATCCCTTCGAGCAGATCAACGACGCGATCGATGCGGGCGAACAGGATGACGCGCTGCGAAATGTCGTCTTCATCTCCTCCAGACTCTAACGCACCCAGTCGCTTCGTTGGTATTGGCTTCCCTTCTGCGGACACAACCTGCGCGGCGGGCGCAAAACATGCACAATTCGTATACAGGCGCTCCGCAAAGATAGTAGAATGAAGTTCCGGGCGGGGGACAGTCAAACGTCGGCATCAACGAGACGGAGCGTTCGGCAGGAAGTGTGACTGTTACTTGACACGCGTTTCAGATTGGGCGCCACTGATGGAACCGCGGTCGCAAAGGGATCAATCAGGGTACCTTCTTCCGGTCCTCACAAGCCTGGGGCTGCTCACGTTTGTTGTACTCTGGGAACTCCGCTGGCGGCGACTCGCCACCGTCCTGTCGCAACGGGAAGAAACTGCTGAAGAATGGGTCGAGCGGGCGCTGCATGATCCGTTGACACAGCTCCCAAACCGAACGCTGATACGGGACAGAATCGAGCAGGCACAGGCCCGAGCCCAGCGAAACGGTGCCTGCATCGCCGTACTCTTCATTGACCTCGACGATTTCAAAACCGTGAACGACAAGTACGGCCATCTTGTCGGTGATCAGCTCCTGATCGCCACCGGCGAGCGACTTCGTCAACACTTGCGCGCCAGCGATACCGCCGGGCGTCTGGGTGGAGATGAATTCGTTGTCGTGCTGGAAATCCAGGGGATGAACGATCCGATCATGACCGTAGCGGAGCGCTTGCGACGCGCGCTGCACGTTCCGTTACTCCTTGAACCAGCTCCAATCACGTTGAGCGCCAGCATCGGAATCGCGGTCTCCGATTCCCACGACCAGGCAATCGACAGCCTGCTGGACATGGCCGACACAGCGCTGCTCACCGCGAAACAGTCCGGAAAGGATCGGGTTGTGCTGGGGCCGATCAGCGAAGCCTCCGAAAAGCAGGAAAGTCGACGAACGATCTGACGACCGACACGCTTGATCTGCCAGTGCGCGTTGCAAGTCACGCGTTCCGGTGTGTTATTCTTTCATCATCGGATTCACGAATTCACCGGCAAGAAGTGATTGCTCTATGATCTCCCGCGATAACAGTTCATCGGAGCTGTTTCCAGCCATGCTTGGCTAACCGCTGTCTCGATCACCTGGCGCAGTGAGACAGCGGGAGACAGGCGCCCGTTCCGGGTAGCTTCTCCCGTCAACTTCGACGGGATAGTTCAGCATGGAACCTTACGCAACAACCGATGATTCGTCGCCACTCTGGCAATCCCGCAGCTTCCTGTATTTCTGGGGAGCCGACGGGTTTCTCGATCTTGCGCGCCAATCGTCAATCGTCGTCATCCCCTTGATCGGGGCGCTTACGCTCGGCGCCAGTCCATTCGAGATGGGGATTCTCGGAGCAGCGGCGACGGCGCCTTCACTCCTCATCAGCCTGTTTGCCGGGGTCTGGGTTGACCAGCTTCCACGACGACTGACGATGATCAGCTCGGCGCTCGTCCGATGCCTGCTTGTCGCCAGCATCCCGATTCTCTGGCAACTCGATCTCCTGTCAGTCTGGTTGCTGGCTGGCATTGCCTTTCTGTCTGGAGCGATGGCGCTCTTCTTTGATCTCAGCCGACTGGCCTGGATGCCGTCGCTGATCGGACGCAATCGCTTACCCGATGCGAACGGAAAGATAGAGGCGAGCCGGTCTGCAGCGCAGATGGCCGGGCCCGCGGCGGGCGGCGCGGC
>SKTL01000390.1 GCA_007122555.1 Thermomicrobiaceae bacterium
CCATTCCTGGACTGATACGCCGATTCGGGAAATCTACCATGATTCGACTCCCAGCGTCAACAGGATCGTTCGCACTCCTGCACTATCTGACAAGTCCACCACTACGTGGTCCGCTCCGGCCTCGCGCAACTGATCCTGGCTGTACTTCCCGGTCGCAACGCCGAGGCAGGCGATTCCGTGCACATGTGCGCAATGCACATCAGACGGCGTATCTCCGACGATAACAACCTGCTCTGGTTCGAAGACATCACTGAAGTACTCGGAGGCTCGTTCGAGCGCCAGCGGAACCAGCGCCGGCCTGTTGGGAACCTCATTTCCAAACGAACCGACCGGGAACGACTCCACGAGTCCGAGTCGCGTGAGTTTGACCGCAACGATCTCCCGGCTGCCGCCAGTCATAACGCCAAGGGCGAAGGCGTCATCCTGCGCGAGACGCGGGACGAGCTCAGCGACTCCGGGAAGCAGGTCATCATGACCGCCCGCTTTGCCCTGCCAGCGTTCCCGATAGTACTGTCCGGCATGGTCAAAGACCGCATTCAGCGCCGGGTCTTCGGGCGCGATGCTGATTCCCGCCTGCGCCAGCACTTCAGCAGCGATCAGCCGGTCTACCTTCCCGTCGAAGTCGACGTTGTGAACTGTCCCGGTCGACGCTTCCGGAAAGACGGTATGCACCCCATAGTCCATCGCGGCGAGGTGATCGGGATCACCCCGTTTGATCAACGTTCCATCGACATCGAAAAGTATCAACCGTTTCATCGCTGTTCCACCTCCGGAAATGGCGTCTGCTGGGCCAGGATCGCTTCACTTGGATACCAGTGCTCGCGCACCGCTCCAACCAGATAGAGCGACCCGGTAACGACGATCTGATCGTTCGGCTCTGCGATATCGAGCGCTGCTCGAATCGCTTCGATTGGCTCCAGGATAACGCGACACGGCCGTCCGGTCTTCTCGACCTTCGTTACGATGTCATCAACCGGCGCACTGGCGCGTTCGACCGCGCTTGGAGCCGTAACAATAACCTCGTCCGCCTCTGGCGACACGACCTCCGCAACATTCAAGAAGTCGTGTCCCCCGAGCGATCCCAGGACCAGGATTCGGCGACCGCTTCGCTGAAACTGATTCAGCGTCTGCACGAGCGCGCCGACCTTCTCCGGATTGTGCGCTCCATCAAGTATCACCTGGGGAGATTCCTGAACGATCTCGACCCGCCCCGGGAAGCGAGTCCGCTCGATCCCGCGTTCAATCGCGTCAATAGGAACCGCTGGCCGGCTGTCGGTCGAGAGCATTCGGGCGGCTGCGGCGGCAATCGTCGCGTTCGATGATTGAAAATACCCCGCCAACGGAAGCGCGATCTCCCGGTCGAACCACGCGATCTCAAGGACGTCGCCGGTTTCCGGTCGCCAGCGCCAGTGATAGTCGACATCGCGTCGAAGTTCGGTCAGCTCGGAGCCCTGAGTAACCGCTTCCGAACGAATTACCTCCAGCGCGGCGGGATCCTCCGAGGTCGTTACTACCGGAACACCCGGCTTGATGATGCCCGCCTTATGCCAGGCGATCTCGGGAATCGTCTCTCCAAGCGTGCGGACATGGTCCAGCCCGACTGACGTAATCAACGCCACGTCCGGTTCGACAACGTTGGTGAGGTCAAACCGGCCGCCAGCGCCCGCTTCGCAGACAACGAACTCGCATTGTTCACGCGCGAAGCTGAAAAATGTCAGCGCGACCCAGAACTCCCCGTAGGTCAACGGCGCGTTCCCCGCTGCGGCCCAGCGTGACACTTCGGCGTCGAGGGCATGAACGTGACCGGCGAACGCGCCAGCGGACATCAGCCGGTCGTTAATCTGGAGCTTTTCGGTCTCAACTTGAAGATACGGGGAGACGTGCAGGCCGGTTCGATAGCCCGCTTCCGTCAGAATGCTCGCCAGAAACGCGGACGTTGAGCCCTTTCCAGAGGTTCCGGCAACATGGAGCGTGCGATAATCTAGGTGCGGATTGCCCAGAAACTGAAGAAATGCTCTCAACCGTTCGTTCCTGGCGATTGCCCGGGCCCGGATATCTTGAGCTGTCGCGTCAGGCGGTGGAGAGGGCGGCCCCTGAATCAGGCTCTCCAGATACCGGGACGCCCAGCCGTACTGGTCGAGCGCGTCCGATTCATGACGGGTATGCATCCCAGTTGACCTCAATTCCCTTCGTTTCCTGAGTCCACTGTCGTCCAGAGCACGTACGGGCGACACTGTTGGACTCATCAGTCACAACCTGTCCCTAAGTACAGGTTAGTTTCTGTACCCTCAGGTATGTAATTCTGGCCCGCAGGCTCATGCGTTCAGGCGGCGAATGCGCATACAATTCAGGAGAGGTACCGGTTGGAAAGTCCCTCCACCGACACGGGAGTCTGATCGCTACGCATCCGGGCATCCTGACTCGAATACTCCCGATGGATTACTCGCAGGGAGCCTCGTTCACTGACAGTTAGCTCACGCCGCGGGTCAGGACAGCTGACCCACGAACCATTCCCCACTCTGGCGCGGCCCGCTCGTCCCCACACAGTAATTGTGGAGCGGGCCGCACCTTTTTTCTGATTCCGTATCGCGCCAATCAGGGAAACCGTCACCGCTCATCCTCGGTTGATGCGTTCAACCACTCGAGCAGGCGCTGGTGAATCGGTGTCAACCCGTCCGGCAATTCGTGCAGACCGAAGTAGCCAGCCTCGCTGATCTCGGCGCTCGGCCGAAACGCGCCGCCAGTGATCCGACCGCGATAGACGATATCCACTGACGGCAGTCGAGGATGCGAGCGAGTCGCCAGCAATCGATCAATCGTCACCTCATAGCCCGTCTCCTCGGCCACTTCGCGACGGACACACTCGCTCGGCTGTTCGTGTTTACCCATCCAGCCGCCGGGCAGACCCCAGGCGTACCGCGGGTCATAGGTATTCTTTACCAGGAACAAGCGGTCCTGTTCGTCCAGTATCACGATCATCACTCCGACCAGAAATCGGTCGTTGGCGCTCCGCATGATGCGCGATCGAACTCCCTTTGGAAACGGGAAATGGCGCCAGGCGAGCGTAATCAACAGGTTCAGCGGCCAGATTCGCATCAGGAACTCGACGAGATTTCGCATACCGCTCCGGATCCGTGAAGATCAGCATCACCATTAAGTAACGACGTACGACCGGCTCGCAATGGGCCGGCGCGTCAAAGGACCAATCATACCCGGAACGTCCCTTCCGGACGCATGAACGTACCGTTTACATCCTGCGACGCTGCTGGCACCATAGCATCTGTCGAACTGACCGACGCCTGGCTACCGGAACACACAGCGAAAGCAGGAAACGTGACTGTACATCAGGGAATACTCGACGGCCTGACCTGGCGGATGATCGGACCTCACCGTGGAGGACGCGTCGTCGCGGTCGCCGGTCATCCAAACGAACCTGGAACGTTCTACTTCGGAGCCTGCGCGGGAGGAGTCTGGAAAACAACCGACGCGGGCAGCACCTGGTCAAACATCTCCGACGGTTTCTTCAAGACGGCCGCGATCGGCGCGCTCGCGGTATCGGACGCTGATCCCAACATCATCTACGCCGGAACCGGGGAAACCGCAATTCGCGGCAATGTCTCCCACGGTGACGGCGTCTACAAATCAACCGATGGCGGACGCACCTGGCGAAACATCGGGCTGGCCGAGACACGGCATATCGGGAGAATCCGGATCCACCCGAA
>SKTL01000082.1 GCA_007122555.1 Thermomicrobiaceae bacterium
GTGACCGAGTATCCAGCCGCTTTTCGGCTTCGCGGTAGGCGCGCCATTCCTGCCCCTAAGAACCTGTCCCGAACGAGAATTCGTTATGCTGACGCTATCCGGCAATTCCAGACCAGCGCCCGCAACGGACTATACCACCAGGACCCCGTACGTCTGGCTCGATGGGTCGGAGGACACCAAAGCGGTACGATTCCCGCGATGCTATTCGCGACGCGACCTCTCAGGAGAAGACCGGTGAGCAGCTCAGTTCGATATCCGATGTGCCCGAATGATGGCTTTCCGCTGATCGATGTCGATGGTGCGATCGTTTGCTCGGTCGAGCGCGCCGATGCGCTGATCGGCGGCCAGCAGGTGACCAATGCGACGAATGCGAATGGATACCTCTATCTCAACTTCGCGAACGGCGCCAGCATGCCGCTGACCTGTCCCTGTTGCGGTGGGCGACTCCACCTTCGGGGACTTTCGCACGAACAGCTTGGTCAGATGCTCGCCGGCCGGAACGTCGAGGGATTCCGGCACGGAGAGTGGGTCGGCGGCGACGAGGCCGGGCAGCGGCATCCGATTTTCGCGATCCAGTTCAGCGGCCAGGAAGATCTCTCCGCCCGGACGATCCAGGTCGGTCTGGACTCAGTCCATTGTATCCAGGAAGACAGCTCTTATCGTGAGAATGGGTCGGAATTACACTAGGCATGCGGCCTTTCGTGTGCTATAAAGGACATCTGAGTGGCCAAGGATTTCAGCGTGAATGTCCCCAGGCGACAGTGAGGGCCTGTCACCGATCTCATCTCGCCGAGAAAACCTGAGCCAGAGAAACAGATTCGCCGTCGATCGCAAGTTGACAGGCGAACAGGAGTCCATACTAAGGAGAGACCCAAGAGATGAGTTTCGTTGACAAGACCCTGACCTGCCGTGACTGCAATGCCGAGTTCGTGTTTACCATCGGTGAGCAGGAGTTCTACGTGGAGAAGGGCTTCACGAACGAGCCGAGTCGTTGCCCTGACTGCCGGCGAGCCAACAAAGCCCGCCGTAACGCCGATGGCGGTAACTTTGGCGGCGGCGGCGGCGGATTCGGCGGCCAGCGCCAGGACCGCCCGATGTACGATGCGATCTGCAGCGAATGCGGCAAGGACACCCGTGTCCCGTTCCAGCCGAAGCCGGATCGCCCGGTTTACTGCAACGATTGCTTCCAGGCTAACCGGCCGCCGAGACAATACGATCGCTTCTAGACCGGTTCGTTGCCCAAGCTAAGCAAAGCAAGAACGCACCTGGCGCCCTCGGCCAGGTGCGTTTTCACGTCGTCGTTCGGGGCCGCTCGGGCGCAGCCGATTATGACCGTTCCTCCGCTTCGACCGGTATGTCGTCGTCCGGGGCGGCGTCAACGTCCGAACCGACCAGATAATGAATTGTCAGTGCGCCGAGCGTGATCTGGTCGCCATGCTTGAGGACAGCGGCTCTCACGATTGTCCCGTTGATCCGGGTGCCGTTGCGAGAATCGCGATCCATCAGCTCATAGCGCCCATCAGGTCGGAGATTCACCTCAGCATGGTAGGCGGAGACCGTGGGATGATCGAGCATGAGATCATTGTTCTCGTATCGGCCAATTTGCACCCGGTCCTGCGTCAGCGGGATTGTCTTCCCGGCGACGATCAACCGCGGAACCGAATACTCGCCCGACTCCGACGATTTGAATCGGTCCATCATCTCCGGCTGGAAGATGTTCTCCCAGAAGTCCGCGACACGGTCGACCACGTTGGGAAGAAAAAGCGTCATCGGTCCTGCCGCAATGAAGAAGACCGCCGCCCCGGAAACGGGACCGAACGGATCTCGTCCTTGCTGTTGGGAACGAACGTAGATCCAGAGCAGCTGTGCGAACCAGATTATGAGGCTGAGTAAGACGATAATCGCCAGGATCCACTGGGTGCTCATTCGGCGCCCCCCTTCATCACCCGGCGAATGAGTATACGCCACTGACGGCGCCTGGCTCCGAGGGGACGTGACGGGCGCACGACGCCGTGTGACCGCATGTCAATCAGCAGCGTCACCTGAGCTCCCTCGTTGCCTTGCATCGCATTACGAAATGCACCGTGAAACATTCCTCACTGAGCCGGTCTGGCGGCGGGTTCGCGTCTTACGTGCTTGAACTGGATGAACCACCGAAACTCCGGGACATCCACAGCACAGTAATGATAATCGGTATCAGCACCGCCATGCCTGCGATCATTGGTAGTTGCGGCCGGACCTCGAAGAACCAACCAGCCGCAAACGGCGCCAGCGTGAAGCCCAGGCCCGCCATCAACTCCGCCAGGACATAGGCGCGATTGCGTATTCGGTCCGGGGCTGCCTCGCTGAGCGTCGCATACATGACCGAGAACGTAGCCAGAAGCCCGCCCCGCAGCATGAATGCAATTGCGAAGATCCAGAGCTCCTGACCAAACACGAACAGCGCCAGCGCTACCGCCACAGAGCTAATCGCCATGCTGAAGCCGAGCATCGAATTCTCGAACACCTTCAGGTTGTTCAGCAACAGCCCCAGTGAGATGCTTCCCACCGCCGCGAGCGACCCGAGGAAGCCGATGTGCCCGATGGGCACGTCGTGGACGTTTTGTAGCAGATTCGGTACCAGTGTGACGCCGAGAATGCTGGCGAAGACGACCGCGAACGCCAGCAGCAGAATCGTTCGGGTTCCGCTATCCCGGAACGGCTCGGCATAGGTAACGGGCGGACCGTGCTGAACGCGAACCTCCCGGTCGGACATGCGCCTGAACACCAGGAATCCGGCAACGTTGAAGATCGCCGCGGCAACGAAGATCGCCCTGAGGCTGATCTGCTCGGCGAGGATTCCTCCAAGCGCCGGCGTGATGAGTAGGGCGACCGAGGGGCCGACGTTCAGAATCATCGTGAAGGCGCGTATTCTGGCTCTCCCACGGCCGGCGACGTCTGCAATCACCGAAGATATCACCGGGAAGGATGCGGTTGAGGCAGCCATCAGAATCACCCCTGGGAAGAGCTGCCACCACGTCTGAGCGATTGACAGCAGGGCGAAACCGAGGATTGCCCCGATCCTGGTCCCCAGAATCAACGTCTTGGGCGGTACTCGCTCTATAAGCATACCGCTGGGCATGAGGAAGAGCAGACGGGAGAATCCCCAGAGTCCGATGATCAGCCCGATCTGGGCCGGCGATGCGCCCAGCGACCCGATGTACAGCGGCCAGAGAGTGATGAATATCCCAATGCCGGCTTCGTTGAAGAACATGCCCCAGAACATGAGCCGGTTTTCCCGGTCAAGGCCCAGGCTAATGCGTGGAATCCGCCACCCCATCGTGTTGACTGAACTTCCTTCCACCGGATCGAACCACCGTCCCTGAACCTGGCCCCGACCGTTAACGCTTCAGGTACCGAACTGATTCGCCACCCACGCTTCAAAACAGATGGGGCGGTTATCAGCTCTCACGGATGGCTCACAAAACAGTTCTCTGGCAACAGACTACTTGAGTCCAGGACTGCTCACAAGCTTGATCAGGTTTGCTCGTGATTTACGCAGGTTCACGCCGACAGACTGGCCAATCCGGCGGCGGTGGTTGATAATCGACCGAGATACACGCTCGATGAACAAGGGGGAAGACCAGTGATCGACTTGAGAAGTGATACCGCAACCCGTCCATCTCGCGAAATGCGGCAGTTCATGGCGGATGCCGAGGTAGGCGATGAGCAGATTCGTGA
>SKTL01000109.1 GCA_007122555.1 Thermomicrobiaceae bacterium
CGCGCGGCTGGCAAGCGCTGGAGCTGATCTTCCCCGGGTTCAAACAAGAGCTGATCGACCATGACGCTCAATCAATCCGCTGGCCACAAGACGTTTTGTGGCTGACCGCGGCCGGATGGTCCGAGCGTTTCGCATACGTGGGTCCGGAGACATTCAGCATGAGCCGGGAGCTGATTGAGTGGCTGGTGCGCCGGCGCGTGATGGCGCTGGAGCGCGTCAGCATTCGGGATTCCCGTAACGTGACCGGGCTCCTTCACGATTCGTCCAGGAACCGGGTCAGCGGCGTCCGACACATCGCACGCGGAGCCGGACCGGACGAACCCTCTGCCGAGGAAGAACTGGTGGCCGATCTCGTCGTCGACGCCAGCGGGCGAAACTCCCGGAGCCCGCGGTGGTTCGAGGAGCTTGGTTACGAGGCGCCACAAGAAACACAGGTCAATGCATTTGTCGGGTATTCAACAAGGCGCTACCGACGCCCCCATGACGACTCCCGTGACTGGAAAGGTCAGTTCCTGCAGCCGGCTCCTCCTGACGATGTTCGCGGCGCCGTCATGTGGCCGATCGAAGGCAACCAGTGGATCGTCACGCTCATGGGCGCCGGTGATGAACGGCCTCCGACCGACGAGGATGGATTCCTCGAATTCGCACGATCTCTGAGAACGCAGACGCTCTTCGAAGCAATCAAAGACGCCGAGCCGATCACGCCGGTGTTCGGATACCGCACGACTGACAACCGGTTCCGCCACTATCACGAACTGGCTCGATTCCCGGAACAATTCATCGCGATCGGCGACGGCCTCTGTGCGTTCAATCCCATCTATGGCCAGGGGATGAGCGTCGCAGCGTTGGAGGCCGCAAAGCTTCAGCAAGCGCTGTTGAAGAGTCTTCACGCCAACGATTCTATCGACCGCCCGGGCCTCGCACGCAGGGTTCAGCGCCGAATCGCGCGAGTCACCGCCGATCCATGGTTGCTGGCGACCAGTTCCGACCTTCGATACCCCGATACTGAGGGCGCAGCAGTGGACTTTCCCACCCGCTTGACCCATCTGTATCTCGACCGGCTCATCTCCGGAGCAACGACGGATGTGAAACTAAACAGATCGCTCTCGCGGGTGCTCGGGTTGCTCGAACCATCGAGGTCACTCTTCCACCCTCGAACTATGCGTCGCACGCTCACCGCTCAAGCAACAGGTCGCCCTCTGGACGATCCGCCCGCCAGCCAGCACAACCTGGCCAGCGTCGACAGAATAGGCTGATCGCAACGGCGCCGAACAATTGGCGCGAACTGGGGAATCGTTCCCATATAGGGGCTATTGAGGACTGTCGGCCCGTCTGAGGCCAGGGTTGAATCCGCCGGCGACGAGCGTTTGCCGGAAGAGATGAGTCAGTCGCGTTCAGTACGATTCAAAGAATATCTTCCGGCGGAAAGAGAAACTCTTCCAGATACCGCTGCGCCCACTCCATTCCGAACATCGCGCCCAGAAGCCGCAGCCCCTTATCATCCGCCCGATGCACATTGGAGTAGTGTCCCTGCGATCGGGATATCTCGACGCGCCGGTCGAGTTGAGCGTCGGCCATTTGAAGCTCTTCGATGAATCGCGCCGGAAACACGTTCAGCGCCTCGAACGCGTCCGTGGCCTGATCGAGGCCGACACGCGTGTAGAGCGCATGCGGCGAAAAAAGAAGCTTGGCCCATTCAGGCAACTCGCCTCCCGACGGCAACTCAGGGCTTGACTCCCGGAATCGCGCCAGACGCTGAAACTGATCAACGTGATCTGACTCGACGCTGGAAACCGGCGAGAGATCGGCGGCGACCATCACCGAACTCTCGCGGACCGCTACCAGGTCGGCCCCGAGGATCGGAACGACGAAGTCGGGATCGGGCACGCAGAGGATGTTGCCGATCTCCAGCGTTTCGCCGTAAACCACCGCGAACCGGGCGTTCCGAATCCGATTTCCACGGTACATCGAGCTCTCGATAACGATCCGGCCTCCGCGAAACTCACCGTGACGACGGGCTAGCTCTGGGGAGATCTCGACCGGGGTTAGTCCGAACGCATCGACAACCTGTTGTTCGACCTGGCGCGTCACCTCGATGATCCCGGTTCGAATCACGAGAGAACCTCGAAAACAGAGACGTCCCGGGTAGCTGGGTCTATTCGGATCCCGCCCGGTATCTCGGCTATCCGGGCATGCGCGAGCCGGTACGCGCTGCTACGCCGGTATGCGTCGTAGGCATCTCGATTACGCCAGCGACTGTAGACAACGAAATGATCCGGGGCGTCCGTATCTCGCAGGATCTCTATTCCAAGGCATCCAGGCTGATCTTCGGCAATTCGTGAGCGACTGCGATACTGATCGGCCAGTGCGTCAGAATCGCCCGCCGAGACACGGATCGACGACATCACGACGATCATGTTGTTCACTCCCTGGATTGCGCACGAGCATCTTCGAGTAGTTGGCGCGCGTGACGCCCGGCGTTCCCGGATAGCATCCCGAACGTTTCATCAAGCGCAATGAGCACCTGATCAACCACGTCTTCAGAACAATCGACGCGTTGACGGAAAGCATCCATCCATCGCAAATGACTGGCGAGGTGCTCGGCGGAGCGTTCGACAATCGCGTCGGCGACGAACGAGATCAGGTAGCGAATATCATCGACCGAATTGATCCCCGGCACAAGCTCAAACGATTCCTGGTTCGCCAGCGTCGAGTACACCCGATCAGCCAGCTCGTGGCCTCTCGTTTGAAGCTCACGCGCAACCGGATCATCGTAGTACAGAGCATTTCGAGCCCGCGCCAGGTATTCGATCAACTCACGATGATGAGATACCTCGCTGTCGAAGGCGATCGAATCAGCGAGCCGCTCGAAATTCTCGTCGAGATGACGAGTACACATTCCCCGGCTTGTGAGAACCCCCCGAAGCCAGACCGCATAGTGTTCCATTACCGTGGCCGAGCCCATTTCAACCGCGGTGGCGAGATAGGTAACATGGTACTGCGCATCCTGCTCCGCGTGTTTGCGACCCCTGGCTGCAAAACGATCATCCCAGAACGGGTTCGCGTACATCTCATCGATCACGCGAGCAGAGAGTACCTGAGCACGTTCTCTAAGCCGGCTGGCGACATTAGACGGCGGCGCCATCGTCCAATTGCCTTCCCAGTGTTGCGATCGCGTCAATCGGGTCACGAATCGGAGTCCAGTTCGCCAGCTCTTCGGGGTTAATGTCCAGCCAGTTCAGCCCATGCCCGCCAGCGATAAGTATGGTCTTGAGACCCTCGTCAGCACACCGCTGAGCGATGCGGGCGATTTGCGGGACATTCCAGCTCATCGTCGCGCTAAGCAGCACCGCGTCGGGGTTATCGCGTCGAATTGCATGCATCAGGCTATCGGTGGGAACGTTTGGGCCAAGGAACGTGACACGAAACCCGTGATACTCAAAGAGATCCGCCACGATTCGGGGCCCAAGATCGTGCAACTCGCCCTCAACACAGGCGACAAGGACATGACCGGCGGGCGACGCACTGCGACGAAGCTGCTCATACAGTCGGTTGACCACGACCTGAGCGACACCAGTTCCGATATGCTCATCGGCAACCGTAATCTCATCCCGTTCCCAGAGGCGGCCAAGCTCATACTGCGCGGTCTGGACAAGTCCGGTCAGTATATCCGGCACGGAGTACCCGTCGCCCAGCAGCTGGTCTACCAG
>SKTL01000159.1 GCA_007122555.1 Thermomicrobiaceae bacterium
CTCCCGGACCGATCACTCCGGGAGCCCTGTTCCAGGTAGGACGTTAGGCGGTAGGTGTGGACATTCTGCTCGACGTAATCAAATTTGCGTTGATTCCGCTCATCATCCTGGTGATGCCGATTCTGTTCGTGCTGGTGCTTGATATCGCCGCGCATCTGCGGGAACTGTTCGGCCGCTAGAGTATCTCCAGGCAACCATGGATCTGACGCAGGCGGGTAAACTGATCCTCATCGCCGGATTCGCGCTGGTCGTGGTCGGCGCCCTGATCATGCTGGCTGGCCGGCTGCCGTTCGTGGGTCAGTTGCCCGGCGATTTCGAGTTCCGCCGCGGCAACACCACGGTCTTCGTTCCCCTCGCGACGATGATCATTCTCAGCATTCTCTTGACGATCGCGCTCAACCTCTGGCTGCGCCGGTAGCCGAGGGACCTGGCATTATTCGGGTCCCTATCGACTTCCGGCTTCTTCGCCGGTGATCAATGACATTGACTGGTGGACTGGCGACTTCCGTACAGCCCCGCCCTGCTAACCCCTCTCCGTGCCCAGGGACAGATGGAGCTGCCCGTTCTACCGGCGGTCAACGTGTCTGACAACGGGTCTACGTAGCGAGCGCTCGGCCTGACAGTTCGTTGATTCCTGAACCTTTCCACTTCCGCCCCTGCCGGCAACAAGCTCTGCCGTTTCAATGGCTGAAAACCGCCTGAACCTGTGTTATTGTCGAATGACCGAGTGGGGTTGCGCCGGCTATCAGGAGCGAACGATTCGCCAACGAGTTGCTACGCTCTCTGAGCGCGGCGCGTTGGCGTTGTTTGAGAGGAGCGGACATGCAGTATGTCGAGTCGCGCGACGGGACCAGAATCGCGTTTGAACAGATTGGCGACGGCCCGCCACTCGTCCTTGTTCATGGCGCGGCAAGCGACCATACCCGTTGGGCTCCGTTGATTGAACACATAGAGGATCATTTCACCCTGCACGTCATGGATCGTCGTGGCCGAGGCAACAGCGGGGACGGTCCCGACTATGAGCTTCGCCGCGAAGTCGAAGACATCATCGCGGTCGCAGCCGCGATCGACGGACCGGTGCACCTGTATGGCCACTCGAGCGGCGCGCTGTACTCGCTGGAAGCAGCACCGGAGATCAACAACCTTCAGCGACTGGTCCTCTATGAGCCGGCAATGCCGGAAGGGGGTGAGTTCATCCCTGCGCCGATTATCGACCAGCTTCAGACATTGGTCGATGAAGAACGGTCGGAGGAAGCGCTGATTCTGTTCATGCGCGACGTTGCGAAGTTTCCCGAACATGAGATCGAGAAATACCAGTCGTTGCCGTCCTGGCCAGCGAGAGTTGCCGCAGCTCCAACGTTTCCGCGCGAGGGTCGCACGATCAACAGTTATCGCTTTGATCCGGATCGATTTCGCGATTTCGCAGTTCCGACGCTCCTGTTGCAAGGAAATCTCAGCCCGCAGATGTTTGCCGACGCCACCAGGCGAATCAACGCCACGTTGCTCGATAGTCGAGTGGTGCTCCTTCCCGAGCAGGGCCATGCCGCCGATAGCCTTGCGCCCGAATTAGTCGCGAGCACACTCTGCGATTTCCTGATCGATGACGAAACCGGAGCATGAACCACGATTGACGACGAGGGGTTTGCCAGCGATCGGACTGCAGGAACATCTCGACCCGATCGCTGACAGCAGATCGCGAGCCTGGCAACCGGTCTGTAAATCAGGCCCTAACGCGCCGCAGCCGCCGCGGTGGTGGACTCGTCGCCCTGCGCCTCGGCCATCCTGGCGTCCTCCGGTATCTCGTCGGGCGGGAGCCCGGATACCGCCTCGATGCGTCCGGTCATGTTGAAGAAGGAAATGAGCGCGGTCGCCTCGTAGATTCCCCGTTCATCCCAGCCGGCCTGCTTCAAACGCTCGATGTCGCTGTCACCGATCATGGCGGGCGCTTCAGTCACTTTCTTCGCGAACGAGAGCAATTCGCGCGTCTGTTCATCAAGGTCGTATTGCTGCCAGGTCGAAGCGAACTCGCTGGTAAGATGCTCGTCTCCTGTCAAGCGGCGGACCGCCGCAGTGTGCATGCCCAGTCAGGGAGCTCCACCGATCGCTCCGTTGACCACGGTCGCCAGCATTTCCCGTTGTAACCGGCTCATCGGTGAGTTTTTCCGAAGGTGCAGGTAATCGTAGAGGCGAGCCATCGGTATTCCGACCCGAAGGATTGGCAGCAGAAGCCGGAACACTCCCGGAACAATCCCGTATTGACGTCGGGCCTGCCAGAACATGAGCCTTCGTAGACCGCCTACCTTGTTTTCGTCGACCGCCATGATTCTTGACATATACTGCCTCCAGATCTTGAAGGTCGCGCGGCCATCCCGGTGGTGAGCGCGGACCCGTAAGAACAATAAACACACCTGGTTACTGAAATGATAATACTCCGACGAGGGCGGCCTGTCAATATTCGGTGAACAGAACTGTTCAGTAGCGATGGCGCGGGAGGATCGCCAGATTCCTGGAACTTCTGAGTCTGGAAAAGCGTCAGTATGATAGACGAGCTCGTAACCCGACTGTCCTGCCGCTAACGACATGAATGAGGAGTCAAGCGATGCTTTCGCGCAGTTTCCTGCTGATCGCGCTTCTGATGATCGGGACGTTGCTCGTCGCCTGTGGCGGAGACGATGGCATTGGCGATCGGATGTTCTCAAACGAATCGGATCCTGCTTCAGTGGACCCTGGCATGGATGAGCCCGCTGTTGATCATGACGTCATGGATTCAGCGGAAGACGCTGGAGCAGAATCGCCCGCATGGCAGATCCAGGCCTCAAGTATTGATCGACGTGTCATTCGGAGCGGCGACCTGGAACTGTTCGTGACCGACGTGCCGGCAGCTGTGCGTCAAGCCCGCGATCTGGTAACCGATCGCGGCGGATTCCTTGCATCAAGCACGTCTCGAACGCTGAGCGATGACGATGAGCGGGCCGATCTGTCATTTGAAGTGCCGTCGGATGTCTTCGAAACAGTCATGAACGACCTGCGCAACATCGCGTACGTAGTTCGCGTTGGACATGAGACAACGAGCAGCCAGGACGTCACTGAGGAGTACGTTGACCTGACGTCGCAGCTCGCAAACCTCAGCGCGACTGAGGCGCGGTTTGTTGAATTGCTTGAAGAGGCGGATACGATCTCCGAGATCTTGAGTGTCGAGAATGAGATCAGCCGGATTCGCGGCGAGATCGAACGTATTCAGGGTCGAGTCAACTATCTGGAACAGCGAACCGATTTCTCGAGGATTTACGTGTCCTTTCAGCCTGAACCGGACGATTCTGTCACGGTGGCGGGAAGACACTTCACGCCAGGCGAGTCAGCCCGGGCAGCCTGGGATGCCTCGATGCAGTTCGTCGGATCGATCGGAAACGCCATCATCGTGATCGCCGTGTTCTTCTGGTGGGGATGGCCGGTGCTTGCAGTGCTGGGCGTGCTTCTCATCCGTTATCAACGGCGTCGGCGAGCCGAGAAGACCGTCGCGTGATTCCCCTGGTAAGCGTTAAGTCGCCCCTTCCCTCGCAGATCATGGGAAAGGGCGACATTCGATCGGTAGTTACTTGCTGGCGAGCAGCGAGACGGCGGCCAGCGCATAGGCTTTAGTCGCGTCGACGACCTCGTCCACGCCAACCCACTCATCCGGCTGATGCGCCAGCGCCGGATCGCCAGGCC
>SKTL01000303.1 GCA_007122555.1 Thermomicrobiaceae bacterium
AGTTCGTCCTGAAGCAGGATATCCAGGCGGCTTTCCAGCACCCGGTGAATCAGTTCAGACGAGAAGTTATCCAGCAGACTGGCGGCATAGCTTCGCGGCTCTTGGGAGAAGATTTCAACGTGATCGCCCTGCCCGCGGAGATGCTCGACGAGCTTCCGGTCATAGAGGTACCCGCCTGACACTGTGTTGAGATCTCCGTAGATAACAAGGCCTGCTCTCATACGCGATCCAGTCTGTACGAGGCCCAGGCAATCTGATTCTCCCAGATCGTCACGATAACCGTTGAAATATTCGGAGCGGAGATCCGTTCCGAAAACGCATGCGCAAACAGGCGTGAAAACAGCTCGACGCTCGGGTTCTCACCGGAAAACTCCGGAAGGTCGTTCAATGTTGCGTCCCGATAGCGTTCGACGAGTGCTTCAAGCGCAGCTTCGATCTCCAGGATATCCACCAGATAGTTGTGCTCATCGAGCTCGGCGCCTTCCAGACAGACTTCCACGCGATAGTGATGCGAGTGCCAGTCGTTCTCCGGCCCCCAGTCCCCACCAATCAAGTAGTGTTGCGCGGTGAAATCCCGGCCTACAGCCACTCGATACATTAATCTCTCCTATCTGATCTCATCATCGCAGGTCAGGACAACCTGTAGCGCTTCGTCAGGGCGAGTATCGAGGAGGGTGAACGCGTCAGCCGCCTGCTCGAGTGGAAACCGATGACTGATCAGGTCGTCGAGGTCCAGTTCCCGTAACAGGCGCAGGACTTGCTCCATGCGGCGATCTTTCGTCCATCGGCCGGTTTGCCGCGGATCGATCGTGCTCACCTGGCTGCTCACCAGACTGATCCGGTTACGGTGAAACCGTCCGCCCAGATCGATCGCTGCCGGTTTGGTCCCGTACCACGACCCGGCAACGATACGCCCTCCGTATCCGGAAAGCGAAATCGCATCATTCAGCGCATCCGGGTTTCCGGAGAGTTCCAGAACGAGATCGGCGCCGCTAACGCCGCCGACGGCAAGATCGTCTTCGAGATGAGCGCGCTGGTCGGGAGCGGCCGGATCGATAACCAGATCGGCTCCAGAACGCCTTGCCCAGTCTCGTCGTCGGGGAAGGCTATCCGCCGCGGCCAGCAAAGCAAGCGGAAAGCGCGAGAGCAGTCGCGTAACCAGCAGCCCGACGATCCCCTGACCCAGCACCACGACGCGCTCGCCGATCACGGGCGCGGCATCCATCACCAGACCAACCGCGGTCTCGAGATTGGGGATAAATGTCGCCAGTTGATCGCTGATCTGGTCCGGGATCGCGATGCAGGAATCAGGCGAAACGACGGCACAATCCTGGTGGGGCTGAAACGTGAAGACACGCTGATGCAACCAGCGCTCCGCTACGCCCGGTCCGATCGAGTCAATAACCCCGACGCTGCAGTAGCCGGTGCGCATCGGGTATTCGGCTACTCCTGCGTGCGGATCGATCGCATCATCGCCGTTATGACCTGGAAGCAATCCTCGATACGCCAGTAACTCCGTGCCTGAGCTAATCCCGGAAACTGACGTCCGAACCCGAACTTGATTTCTCTCCGGTTCGGGAACCGGGGCTGACCTGATCTCGATCTGATGTGGCTCGATGATCCAGACGCTGCGAACCGTCACCCGTTCTCCCATTCCGGCCGGCCCCAGAGGACCATATCGTTCCCCAGACGCTGATAATGCACCTGTGTGATTCGCGAGACATGCGGCGGAGTGCCTTCAGCAGACTGCAGCGCACGCAGCCCGCCAATGAGTTGGGGCGACACGGTAATGACGAGTTGATCGACCAGATGCTCCCGGAGAAAACTGCTGATAACGGCGGAACCGCCTTCAACCATGAGACTGGCAATGCCGCGAGCCCCGAGCAGTTTTAGCGCGGCATCCAGGTCGACCTGCCCCGCATCAGTTGGTGGGACCGAAAGCACCGTCGCTCCCGCTGCTTCAAGCGCGGCCCGACGTCCGGAATCATGTTGATCGGTCGTCACGATCCACGGAGTACCGGCGCCGGACGTGAAGAGCGCCGCATCCGGGCTGAATCGCAAATGGCTATCCAGAATGACCGGCTGGGGATTTGCGCCCGGCGCCAGCCGCACCGTGAGTCGTGGGTCATCGGTCAATGCAGTGCCGATGCCGATCAGAATCGCGTCATGACTGGCGCGGAGGCGATGCGTCATCGCCATCGACTGATCGCCACTGATCGTCACCTGATTACCGTCGGAACTCGCGATTGAGCCATCGATACTCTGTGCGTAGCTGATCGTGACGGCAGGACGCGTGACTTTCCGGGTAATCACAGGCATCATCGACAGCCGCTCGGTCGATCCATTCCCGTTGTAATCACGGCCGTTCGCGTGTCCGGCGCCATTTCCGTTGAAAATCGGAGGTCCGTTCCCGTTGAACTCCAGCAAATGGCTCATCCGGCTCGCTTTGGTGTGAAGATAGCCCAGATTATCCGGACCAGGGGCGATCTCGATCGGAATACGTCGCGTCACTCTGACCCCGAGCTCCTGCAGGGCGCTGATCTTCAGCGGATTGTTGGTCATCACCTGAACGGAGCGAATTCTCAGATCCTCCAGAATCTGCGACGCGACGGAGTAATCCCGGGCGTCCGCTTCGTGTCCCAGCATGAGGTTCGCGTCAACGGTATCGTGCCCGAGATCCTGAAGATTATAGGCGCGCATTTTCTCCAGTAGTCCGATCCCCCGTCCTTCCTGACGAAGGTAGAGGATAACGCCAGCGCCGCGGGCGCTGATCTCCTGCATGGCGCGTTCCAGTTGCTCGCCGCAATCACAGCGCAACGAGCCGAGCACATCTCCGGTGAAGCACTCGGAATGTACGCGGATGAGCACGTCATCCTTGCCGGTAACATCACCGATTACCAGGGCCATATGCTCTTTGTTATCGGTACCGCCGTTATAGAGAGCGAGCAGAAACTCGCCGTTCGGGGTCGGAATTCGGGTCATCGTCTGACGGCTCACCATCGGGCCGCGCTCTGCGATGGTCATGTTGCACTCCTGAAGCCAGATTGGACAATAGCGCTGGTGCAGATGACGAACAAATCAACCAGCGACCGCATTCGCTACCTACTCTTTAGTAGGTTTCATATAGACCCTAGTAAGCAAGTCTGATGCCATCCCTCGGACCACGGTTCAGGACCCGAGGGCCGCTCGATAGGGCGCCGGACTCCTTCATGCCAGATTCTGTCAGGGACACCCATCACGCGGCCGGATACGGCGGACTCATGACTCTCTGTCCGGCCCGACAGAACAAACGAGCCAGGCGTTGCCTGGCTCGTCGTCATCATCAATGCATCTGTACGACTGGATTCAGCAGTCTAATCGCCTGGTGTCGGACTTGCCGACGTTGACGAGGGTGATGGCGATGTCGCCGGAGACTCTTCAGGTTTCCGTTTCCGTCGCTCGATCAGATCCGGCGACGGCATCTTGACATTCCAGATCAGCTTCAGCCTCGCCAGCAACCGGAGAATCATGGCGGAAAGATCGAACTGTCTCCAGCTCATCCCGTGGTACGCCATCGCCGGAAAAGCGTGATGGTTGTGGTGCCAGCCCTCGCCGAAGGCAAGCAAGCCGATTAGCAGGTTGTTGCGACTCTCATCCTTGATCGCAAAGGGCCGGTCGCCGAACCGGTGACAGACGGAGTTCACCGCCCACGTCGCATGG
>SKTL01000291.1 GCA_007122555.1 Thermomicrobiaceae bacterium
AAAAGAGAGACGAGAAGTTCTTTAGCTTGATCTCGTTTCCAGACGTACTCCCGTTGAAATTCTGGCAGCACCAAATCCAGATCTCTGATTCCGTCCATAAGTTCTGAAATCTTCATAGTTAGTCCTTCGAGGAGGTACGGTCGAGAAACGGCTGAAAGCACTTTCTGCTGGCTGAAATTATTGGTCAATTGGACATGGATCACAATGATAACGTGATGATACTTACGATGTCTACTCAATAAGATTCGGTCTTATCCCTCATGCTCCCTTGCTCCGGAACAAACGCGGCGTAGCCATCGGCCAGATCATAGATGAGCGCGTTCGGCGGGAGGCGGCGGACACGGAGAAGAATCCAGAGGTCGCCAATTGCCCCGGCAGCGTTGGTGGTGGCGAAGGCGAGGATGAACAGGAACCAGTTCTCGCTGATCGGGAACAGCGCGATCGAGATGAGTGAGAGGACAACAAGCGGCGCTGCGGTGATCAGCATGTACTGTCTCGGTGTGACGGCTTCATGGAAACTGGTGTAGGCGAAACCTTTCCCGATTCCATAGAAGGGCCTGGCGCCGAGGATCTTTGCGACGATGCCGTGAATCGCTTCATGCAGTACGGGAACGCCGATCAGAATGATGCCCAGCAGGATCAGGATCCTGGACAGGCTGAAGTTGATGACAACCTCGTCTCCCGGTTGCATGAAGGCGCCAACGACGAAGAAGAACGCGCCGAATGGGATAGCCAGGGGAAACGAGAGCAGATTCAGTCTGTTGATCGGGATCGCCGGACGGTCCTCCAGCCGGTAGCCCGGGATGTCCGGCGGATCATGACGCAGCTTCGGCTCGGCGTTCGATTCGCTCGTCACGGGCGCGATCTCCTGCGGTCATTCCAGGCATCCAGTTACCGGTTTTTCCAGGGAACTTGCCCGGCGAGCGCCATTGCTCGTTCGATCGTTCCCTGCAATCGTTCCAGCTCATCCGCCGATGCGGGACGATCCCGATCCAGCAGGCGGGCGATGAGCTGGTCGAACGGCTGAGCCACCGAGTAGTAGGGCGTGTTTCCCAGGCTGCGCGGGCTTGACTGAAGATAGGACCCGTTGACTGCCTGGGCGAAGAGCTCGACATCTTCCAGGGACAGTCCGACCTCGTTCAGCCAGACCGGGAGCATCGCCAGGTCAACCGATGCGTCGGTGACGCGCGCCTGCTGCCAGTTAACGACGGCGGTGACATCTTCCCCGACGGCGATGATGTTGTCCGGATGGAACTGCCCGTGACAGAGACAGAGCGACACTTCGACAGGTCGGCGGAGATCGAGCCAGTCGATCACCCGCTTGAGAAACGCGTTCCAATCCGCCGGGGCTTTCTCCAGGCCGGATTCACGCTCCCGGAACGCTTGCTCGACCTGTTCGTCAACAATGTCTTCCGGCAGCGACTCTTCGTCTTCCAGCCACGGAGTTAACTTTGTCCAGTCGAGCGAGTGAATACGGGCGAGCATCCGGGCATAGGTGAAGGCGATCGCGGAGATCTCCCAGCGCATTCCGACGTTTTCAAGCGTGCGCGCAATTGATTCTCCCTCGACCTGTTCCGCGAGCATGACCGATCTGTGACCGGCGGTTCCAGCCGTTACCAGCTCGGGGGCAGGGATCTCGGTGTGTCTGAGGGCTTCGAGCACCCGGATCTCGTGCGAATTATCGGCCGGACCGCTCCAGGCCAGGAAGTGTCCGAGATGGAGCTCGTCATTCGCTTTCCAGGACAGGCTTAAGCCGGGGATTGGCGATGAATCCAGCCGCGCCAGATCGTCCGGAATCGAGACGTCCGCAGCGTCGGCGTGCAGGTTTGTGATGGCGTTCCTGATTGCGTTGTGGATCTGTTCTGTCATCTGGCTCCTCGTGTCCCCCGGTTACAATGTTCGTTTCAAGGGTACCGCACGTTTCAACGTTTACAGCGGATAAATCACTGCTACAATGCCCGAATTGAGGCGTCAAGATTTCAATCCGGCCCGATAGACCGGGGAGGTTTCAGTCGTGAGTGATTTGATGCGTGAGATCGACCGTCATGTAATCGGCGAGATCTGGACGTCCGATGTCGCCTACCAGAGTCTGAAACACCTGTGTGACGATGTCGGGCACCGATTCGGCGGAAGTGACAGTGAGCACAAAGGGGCGGACTATCTCGTCAACAAGATGCGGGAGTATGGTCTGCAGAATGTCCACCTCGAGGAATTCCCGATGTATAGCTGGGAGCGCGGCGAGTGTTTCCTGGCGATGACCGAGCCGGTGGAGCGGTCCTTTACCGCGATCAGCATGCCGTATACCGGGACCGAGAACATCGAGGGGGATCTGATTGACGTCGGCGAAGGCGAAGCCCCAGACTTTGAGCGCCTGGGAGACGCGATTCGCGGCAAGATTGTCCTGACCGATGCGGAAACGAACCGGCCCGGCCAGACCAAGAGCCACCGGACGGACAAGTACCGGCGTGCGGTCGAGTACGGCGCGACCGCGGCGATCTTCATCAATCAGAATCCGGGGCTGCTGCACATTACCGGCGCGCTGTATGCTCGCAATCCGGGCGGGGACACCGTTGAGGATCACACGGCGGCGATTCCGGGGATCGGCGTCAACTATGAATCGGGCATGTCGATTCGGCGACTTGCGGAACGCGGATCGCCGAAGATGCGACTGCGCGTCCGGAATTCGACCTACAAATCGAAATCGAACAATGTGGTCGGCGACATCCCGGGCGGCGAGAAGCCCGAGGAAATCATCCTCTTTGGCGGCCACTATGACGGCCACGACATTGCGCCCGGCGCGACCGACGATACGGCGGGAACGCTGACCGGTCTGGAAGCGGGGCGCGCGCTGGCGCCGTTCGCCGGAAAACTCAAGCGCACGGTGCGCATCGTCTGCTTCGCGTGCGAAGAGATCGGCTTGCTCGGCTCCTGGAATCACTGTGATCAGTACGGCAAGCCGGATTCGAACGAGTCGCTCACGTTCATGGTCAATCTGGATGGCGCCGGACGCGGCAAAGGCGGAATGGAACAGCTGATCGTCACCGGCGATGATGACGAACTGGTCAACTACTTCGAGAATCTTGGTGACGATCTGACGTACGACTTCCCGGTAACGAGCGGATTATCGGCGCATTCAGACCACTTTCCGTACTTCCTCGCCGGATACCCGAGCGCGACGCTTCGCAGCCAGGATGCGACCGCCGGGATGATCGGCCGTGGGTATGGTCATACCGAGGCGGATACGGTGGACAAGGTGACGATCCGAGGTCTGCAAATGAGCGCGGTGCTGGTTGCCCGTCTGGCCGCGCGGCTGGCGAATGATGATGGATTCCCGGCGAAGCCGCGAACGCAGGACGAGGTCAAGTCAATGCTCGAATCGAAGAAGATGGATCACTTCCTCGAGCATCACTGGGGACGGGCGAACCGGGTCGTATGAGAATTCTGGCGATAACTCCGTATCTGCCGGCGCCGCCGGATTTTGGCGGCGCCGCGCGAATCTACAACATCTTGCGACAGTTGCAGGAACGCGCTGATCTGACTGTGTTCAGTCTGGCTGCGGAGGATGACGATCCGGCTGAATCAGAGGCCGCGTTCGATCGCCTCGTCACAGCCCGTGCGCCGATGACCGCGCGGAGCCCGGCGAATCTGGCCAAGCGATCGGCCCAGATGCGCTCGGCGCTTTCCCGGCAATCGTTTCAG
>SKTL01000086.1 GCA_007122555.1 Thermomicrobiaceae bacterium
GTCCTGGAAAGCGTCGTTGCTCGCCGCGGGAGGCGTCATGGCGTCCGTCGATGCGGTGATGGAAGGCGACGTTCGACGCGTGTTTGCGAATGTGCGCCCGCCAGGGCATCACGCGATGTCGGACAAAGGAATGGGATTCTGCATTTTCAACAATGTTGCGCTCGCGGCGAAGTACGCGCAGACGAGATACGGCCTGGACAGAATCATGATTCTGGACTGGGATGTACATGTCGGGAATGGAACGCAGGATGCGTTTCATGACGATCCTGCCGTGCTGTTCGTCTCGCTTCATCAGGATCAACTCGCGTTTCACGATCATGGGCAAGTTGATCAGACAGGTATAGGAACAGGCGCCGGGTTCACTGTCAATATCCCGCTTCCACCAGGGAGCGGCGACGCCGCGTACGAAGCCGCGTTTGAGCAAATCGTCCGGCCAATAGCCGAGCAGTTCTCGCCGCAACTGGTGCTGATCTCAGCTGGTCAGGATGCAAGCGTGATGGATACCCTTGGGCGCATGTGCGTCACGACCGAAGGGTATCGTCGAATGACTCATTCCGTGATCGACATTGCGGAGCGGTCGGCGAATGGTCGGCTTGTTGTAGTGCAGGAAGGGGGCTACAGCGAAGTCTATGCGCCCTACTGCACCCTCGCGATCATAGAAACGCTTCTCGACACGCGAACGGAGCTTCCGGAACCGATCCCCACGGAGAAGTTGACGATACAGCCCCATACGTATGAAGTCGGTTCATCACAACAAGCGTTTCTGGCCAGGGCCCACAGCATACAGCGAGATCACTGGAGCCTTCAGGATCTCACGTAGCTTAACCGCTTCTCCGGCGATGAGGAGAATTCTGTGGAGAGCGCCAGACTAGCTGGCGTTCTCCGCTATTCGCAGGCGCTTCGAGTCGCAGGCAGCGTTGTTGTTCAACTGGCTAGCGCCGGATCCAACCAGCTGAATCGCTGCGGAGAACCGGCTGCAACGCCAGTCTCCAGTTACAGGCGGGCTATTCTGTGACACTAATCGGGAAATGAAGATGAGCCCGCTGGGACTCGAACCCAGGACCCACTGATTAAAAGTCAGTTGCTCTACCAACTGAGCTACGGGCTCGGGAAAAGTGTACTCAAGCGGACACGGTCTCTGCCACCACGAATGCGTCAAAAATGTTGGCCGGCATGCTATTCTCTCAGGTCGGAAGGATGCGCGAGGCCTGAGGCTACCAACGAGAGCAGACGTGATGACATTGACTGAGGCAACCGCCAGGGGAATCGCTGAAGAAGCAGTCGAACGCGCCGGCGGCGCCAGACACGTGTATGGCAATCCCCGGCATCCGTTCGCCCCGAACGCGACCAGGGTCTACGAGATCGAAGGCGAGAAGGTAACGGTGAGGATTGGAGAGAGCAGCGCGCCGGCCATCGTTGAGGTAGGGTCGTTCGTCTACGAGATCCAACCGGAGGGATTGGTAAAACTGTTTGGTCCGGATGAGTGACGCCACAGGCGACATATCCCTAAAATATTCTTCCAAACCTTTTTCCAAGAATCGCTCGCCTGTCGCTTCTGAATTGCATGCTGAATCTACACGGCTCGCGGTGGGATTGACGTTAAGTCTGGCGATCGGATACGCAGGTTGGTTGAGGGGATCTCTCTCACGATCCGGATTCGCCGGCGCCATCGCCACTGGGACGCTAACCACCTGGCGCGGAGGATACGGACGGGCAGCGCTGCTTGTCGGATTCTTCGTCGCCTCGTCGCTGCTATCGCGACGATCCGCTAGCCGAACGGATGATTTCGACGGAGTGGCGCTCAAGGGAGGTCGCCGAGACATCGTTCAAGTCGCCGCAAACGGGGGAATCTCGACCCTGATCGCGGCCATTGGAGATGTTCCAGGCTATCGGCTGGCGTATGTTGGAAGTCTGGCAGCCGTCGCGGGAGACACCTGGGCAACCGAAATCGGCAGCCGCGCCTCCAGTCGTCCGCGACATATCCTCACGATGCAACCAGTTGCCACCGGCGTATCCGGGGGAGTCAGCGCGCCCGGGACAATAGCGTCTCTGGCTGGCGGCGCCATGATTGGCGCACTGGCGATCGCTTCCGGAGCTTTCGACCGGACATTTCGTGCACATCGTAAGAAGCTTCTGCTAACAGGAATCGTTGCCGGGGTGCTCGGTTCGCTGGTCGATTCATTAGCCGGAGCCACGATCCAGGAACGCCGCTGGTGTGACGCGTGCAAGCAGGCCACCGAACGTGTCGAACACACCTGCGGCAATCACACGCGCACCACCGGCGGAATTTCCGGGATCACCAACGATGGAGTGAACGTTATCTGCGCGTTGGCCGGAGCAGCCGTCGGCTGGGGAATCGAGCGAAGAGCGAGCGTTCAACGCTGAAGGGGCGAGCCTTCGTCAGCGCGGTGATCAGGTCGTCGCAAAACACCGCGCTGACGTGGCGACGCATCGAGGTCAGCTTAGATCCTTCAGCACATCAGTCAGGTCCTTGCGGCGACCCAGGAAGATCGGCGTATCGATCAGCGTGTACTTGCGCACTTCCGCCTCGCGAAGTCGCTGCACCATCTTCACCAGCACTGCGGGATCATCATCCTCGAGCGCGACAATGAATTCCTGATCCTGGATCCCGAACGAGTTGACGGTGTTGGTCAGGATGGTCGGGAACTCATTTCCAAGCTCTCCGTGAAATTTCATCATCTCCCGGCGCTCCTCAAACGGAAGCAGAAACCATTCCGGGATCTTGCTGAACGGGTAGACGCTGAGGAAGTTCTTCGGCGCCTCGCCTTTCATGAACGCGGGGCCGTGCGTTCGGTCATACTGTGACGATCCCGCTGTCCCGAGATAGTTGTAGCGCATATCCAGGCTCTGCCCGATGCTCGTGCGCTTGAGATCGACGGCGAGCTTCTGAATGGCGTCTGGATCCTGACTGACCAGCCAGAGAATCATGTCGACGTCATGTCGGTAGCCGGCAGTAGAATACGCTCCGCGAAGACTCACGTCGTCACCGTACTTGCCGAGCACGCTGGTGAATTCGTCATGCGCGTCGTGCGAATCGCCGATCCAGCTCTCGATTTTCCGTCGCCAGCTCGGCTGGGCCTTGTACAGCCAGAATGCGGTGTATGTTGCCGCGTCGCTCATCAGATCTCCGGCTCCTCTCTGAATCTCGCATGTCCTCTGCAAATTCCATCATCGAGCGGCGCCCGTCGGATTATGCCACAGCGATTTTTGCCTTCCTGTCCGGCTTTCTCTGACTATGGTCCAACGACAGCAATGGCGACGCGCTCTGGATTGAGCCACGTTCTGGCGGCGTTGCGGATCGCCTCGGGCGTAACCGCTTGAACGCGCTCGGGCAATCGCTCGACATAATCGGCGCCGAGGTCGTAGAAGGCGATCTGCAGCATGGTTCCGGCAATCGCGCCGCTGCTCTCCAGGCCGATCGGTAGGCTGCCAACCATGAAGCTTTGCCCGTCGGCAAGCTCATCCGGGTCTACCAGATCGTCGCAGAGACGCTGAACTTCATGCAGCACCGCATCGATCGCCCGTTCAACATTCTCCGGATTCACGCCGGCCTGGGCTGTCCAACGCCCGTACGTCCGGCCCGCGCTCAGATTGCTGAACGCGTAGTAGGCGAGTCCCTGCGTGTCGCGCACGTTCGCCCCGAGACGTCCCATTAATCCGAGACGACCGAGGATCA
>SKTL01000413.1 GCA_007122555.1 Thermomicrobiaceae bacterium
AAGCCCATACCCTCAACGGTCATTCCGAAGCCCGCCGAGCGAACGACGGCGGTGTTGACGCCGACAACCTGTCCATCCAGATTCAGCAGGGGACCACCCGAGTTACCCGGGTTGATTGAGGCGCTGTGCTGGATCATGTCCTCCATGCTGAATCCGGCCTGGATCTCCAGGTTACGACCAAGGGCGCTCACGATCCCCTCGGTTACTGTGTTGGTAAAGTCGCCTAACGCACTGCCGATTGCGATTACCTGCTCTCCGGGCCGCAGTGAATCTGAATTACCCAGTTCAACAACCGCCGGAACCTCGGCGTCAATTGAAAGAACCGCGACATCGGCGAAAATATCGCCACCGATTAGCGTCGCTTCGACTTCTTCCTCGTTCGAAAAAACGACTGTTATCTGATCACTGCCCTCAACCACGTGATAGTTCGTTATGATGTAGCCGTCTTCGTGATAGATGAACCCGGAGCCAACTCCAGCTTCTTGCGGATCCATGTCATCCATGTCGAAATCATCGTCAACGTCGTCATCATCATCTCCGAACCGGTTCCGCTCGATCCGTTGCTCATTGACAACGGTCACAACAGCGGGACTCACCTCTTCAACGATGTCGGCGATCAGCGACTGCCGGATATCGGCCAGAACTGGATCGCCGTCTCGGGCGGCGCCGGCGTCGCCGTCAGGGGCAGCGACGCCGTTATCGTCCGCGTGCGGTGGAGCCGTGCCGGGGGTAGGGTCAGGGTCAGGGCTATCGACGGTATCAGCCACGGACTCCACCGGCTGCGAATCGGGACTCAACACCAGAGCTGCAAACCCGCCTGCGATTCCGCCGGCCAGGGTGCCGAAGGTCAGGGCGATAATCGCAGTAACGACGACGAAAGCGAAAGTGAAACGGCGCTGCATCTCTGGTGTTTACCCTTCACCGCTGAGTGTTATCTCAGCGTACTTACAAGCTTGCATTCAGAGTCTGAACGTGGCGTTAATCGAACCTGAAAGATTCCTGAATCAGTGGAAGTGATTCGATAGTGCTCGCATTACTGACTGGAACGCGCTCCTGGCGCCTGGTATTTCTGATAGCTCTGGCTTTCCCCGTCATCGCCGGCTGCGCCAATAATGGCAACTCTGATGCCGCCGAGACAACGCAGCACCCGGCGGCGGACTACCCGGGCGGCGATCTGCTGATCAGCGCCGAGGAGCTCGCCGCCCGCATCGACGATCCAGAGCTCCGCGTGATCGATCTCAGTCCGATCAGAACCTACCGTGAAGGCAGAATTCCGAATGCGATCCACGTCTGGTGGCAGGACACGATCGAGGTTCACAATGATATCTACGGCATGATGACCGATCACGAGACCCGAGCAGACCTCTTCGCCAGCGCCGGAATCACCGATGAGAGCGTTGTTGTCGTTTACGATGACCAGGGCGGCCTCCACGCAGCGCGCTTTGTCTGGCTGTTGCACGTCGTCGGGTTCGATGAGAACGTCGCGCTCCTCAATGGCGGGCGAGATGCCTGGGAAGCGGCCGGGTTTGACTTCACGACAAACGACTCCCTCGTCGAGTACGGCGGAATCTCACAGGAAATCAACTATGATGTCCTCATCGGCGCCGGTGACGTTCGGGCGGCTATCGATGATCCGCACAGCACGATCATGGATGGACGAAGCGTTGACGAGCGCGCCGAGACCTGGTTCGAGCGGCTCCGAAGCGGAACAATTCCGTCATCGGTGCACTTCCCGAGGGACGAGACCCTTCAGGACGGGCAGACGCCATACTTCAAATCAGCCGACGAGCTGTTTGCGATGCTTCCGGACGATCTCGATCCGGATGACGATCAGGTCTTTATCGCCTATGGGTTGCACGGCGTCGCCGCATCACACACCTGGTTTACCCTGCGGCTTCTCGGCCTGGAACCTGTTCGCATGTACGACGCGTCATGGGCGGAATGGGGCGCTGACCCGGAACGCCCCATCGAGGAACTGGAGTAATCGACGTGACCACGGAAACGATGGCAGTCATTGAAGATCCTCGCGGCAGTACCGTCCGCCACCACTGGAGCGATGAAGAGCAGGGCTGGGTTGAGAAACCGCATCCACACACTAGCCAGCCGTGGCCGGCAAACTACGGCTACATCCCGGAAACCTGGAATCCGGCCGATGAAGATGCGCTCGATGTTCTGGTGATCTCAACCGATCCGCTGGAGACCGGTTCAGAGGTTAATGTTCGTGCGGTCGGCTTGCTCTTGCGTCCGGATGGTGACGACAAGATCATCGCGATTCTCATTGAAGATCCGATTTTCGGGGCGATCTACCGATTTCAGGATGTTCCGGCCGAGCAGATTCAGTTGATCGAGGAGTGGTTCACCGAGTGGAGCCAGGTCGGCCAGTGGCGCGATGAAACCCTCGCCCGCGCCCGGATCGAGAAGGCCTGGAAACGGAACGACTGACAGAGCCAACATCGCTCAGACCGGACGCCGGTTGGAGTGACTGCCGGTCAGGTGTTAACATATCCCAGCGCTGTGCAGCGTGTCTCCCGCCTTATTCTCGAGGAACCATGACCGTCCGCATCAAACGCCTGGAACTCAACGGGTTCAAGAGCTTTCCCCGATCGACCGTGTTCGAATTCGACGCTGGAATCACGGCGATCATCGGGCCCAACGGTTCCGGAAAGTCAAACATCGCGGACGCCATGCGCTGGGTGCTCGGCGAGCAGAGCTACTCCAACCTGCGCGGCCGCAAGGCGGAAGATGTCATCTTCTCCGGCAGCACCGCCCGGTCAGCCGTCGGCATGGCTGAGGTGACACTGACGCTGGACAACTCCAGCGGCGAGTTGCCGATCGAATACCAGGAAGTCAGCATTTCCCGGCGGGCGTGCCGGAACGGTGAGAACCAGTATCTGATAAATGGTTCCCGCGTTCGGCTCAAGGACGTCAACCACATTACGGCGTCGCTCGGACAGGCCCACACCGTAATCGGGCAGGGGCTCGTCGACGCCGCGTTGAGCCAGCGTCCGGAAGAGCGGCGAGGTCTCTTCGAACACGCCGCCGGAATCACCGGTCTTCGAATGAAATACGCCGCAACGGCCCGGCATCTGGCGGAAACGACGTCCAACAGCACCCGGCTGGAAGATCTGCTCAACGAGTTGGAACCACGACTGAAAACGCTGGAACGTCAGGCGAAACAGGCCCGTGAGTTCGCCGAAGTCCAGCAGAATCTCCGGGAAACGACCCTCCGCTACTACTCGTCACTCTGGCGTGAGCATCAGGAGCGATTGAACACGCTCCGCCAGAATGCCGAAACCGCTCAGACGGAGCTCGAACGAGAAACGAGCGAACTGGCCGAAGCGCAGGCGGCGATTCAGCAGCTTGAGACCGAACTGGAGACGCTGCAGGAGCGTGGGGAAGCGCTCGACCAGCAGATTATCGACAGTCGATCGCAGGTGCGCGAACTGGAACACCGTATCGAGCTCTCCCGCCAGCGACGCGACAGTCTCAATGTCGAAGTTGAACGTCACGCGGAGCGCCGGGCATCCCTGGTATCGGAATCCGAACAGATCGAGGCTGACATCGGGGAACGGCAGGCCGAGCGGGAGTCGATTCAGCGTGAAATCGACGAGCTGGAAGTCCAGCTGGCGCATCACCGACAGAAACAATCAGCGATTGACGAACAGATCGACGCGTTGACCCGCCA
>SKTL01000197.1 GCA_007122555.1 Thermomicrobiaceae bacterium
CGTCCTGCGTAATGCCCCTCGCGTCACGAAGCGCACGCAGGACCTGACTCCAGTAGGGCCGGGTTGCTGCCTGATGAACCATTTCTGAGCCCTCATTGAGCCATTATTCGCGCGCCACGCCGTCCCGACCTTTCTAGACTGGCGAGAGATGGGTGCGCGAGCTCACCCGCATATTATACAAGCGCTCTAGTCACGCGCGGAAAGGGTATTGTCATGGTTCAGACGATGAACGACGCGACGATCTACATTGACGAGATTCGCTCCAGCATAAGGGGTACGTTGCTTACCCCGTACGATGCCGGCTACGACAGTGCTCGCATCGTCTGGAACGCGATGATCGACCGACGTCCGGCGCTCATTGTCCAGTGCGCTGGAGCCGCAGACGTCATCGCGGCATTGCAGTTCGGACGCGAGCACGCGCTGCCGATCTCGGTGCGCGGCGGCGGTCACAGCGTTGCCGGGAGCTGCATCATCGACGATGGCTTGATGATCGATCTCTCGCAGATGAAGAGCATCAGAGTCAATCCGGACACACGCACGGCCCATGTAGAGCCAGGCGTGGTGTGGGGCGAGCTGGATCAAGAAGCGCAGGCATTCGGCCTGGCGACCGTGGGTGGCACGGTAGCCCACACTGGAGTCGCCGGACTCACACTAGGCGGCGGGTTCGGTTGGCTCACCAACAAGCACGGCATGACAATCGATAATCTCCTGGCGGCAGATGTCGTCACCGCGGACGGCCGGTTGCTTCACACCAGCCGTGATGAGAACCCGGATCTCTTCTGGGCGCTGCGTGGAGCTGGCGCGAACTTCGGGATCGTGACGTCGTTCGAGTTCCGGATGCATCCGGTCGGCCCGGAGATCCTTGGCGGTATGGTTCTCTTTCCGATGGATCAGCTGCGAGACGTGTTCCGCTTCTATCGGGAGTTCCTGTTCGATTCGCCGGTCGAGCTGACCGCGTATGCCGCCATCCTGACCGGGCCGGACGGCGTGCAGCTTGTCGCAGTCGCCGTCTGCTACAGCGGTGATCTGGATGCGGGAATGCGCGCGGTCGAGCCGCTCCAGAGCTTCGGCAAACCGGTCGCCGACCTCATCCGGCCAATGTCGTATCTCGACCAGCAGGCGATCCTTACTCAGGCCTCCCCGTATGGCCGGCAGAACTACTGGAAGGCAGAGCTCTCCCGGACGCTGAGCGACGAGGCGATTGACGTGATCGCCGAGTACGCGCCAGAGGCGCCCTCGCCGTATACCGTCATCGTAGTAGCTGGGAACAGCGGGGTCGCCCGCTGCGTTTCGTCCATTGCGACGGCATACGTACATAGAAGCGAGGCGTTCAACGTGATGCTCCTCGCGGCCTGGGACGATCCGGCAGACGCCGAGCGCAATATCTCCTGGACCCGCTCGCTGCACGAGGATCTCCGCCCGCACATGACCGGTGGCGTCTATGTCAATGACCTGGATGATCCACAGGAGGAAGGGGAGCAGCGGATTCGAGCCGCCTTCGGTGAAAACTATGACCGATTGACGATGCTGAAGGCGAAGTACGATCCGGAGAACGTATTCCGGTCGAATCAGAACATCCGGCCGGCACCTTGAAGATGATCTCCTGATTGACGGGGCTTGACGCGGTTCCTATACTGGTAAGTAATCAAATAACCTTCGGGGCAGGGTGAGATGCGCGAGCGTCAATTCCCGACCGGCGGTGAAAGCCCGCGAGCGATGCTTCACAGACATCGCTGAACCGGTGAAATTCCGGTGCCGACGGTACAGTCCGGATGGGAGAAGGTATGTGCGCAACGATCGACGTTGCTGCATCGCTGTCATTGTCTATGGCGACCCCGAGGGTATCGACCCTCGGGGTTTTTGTATCTGGTGAATCGGGATGACGGTTCAAGTGGCATCACAGACGCAACACACACAGGAAGGCTCGCAGGCGCGGGTCGATCAATACTGGATGAGCCAGGCGCTGGATCTCGCCCGGCTGGCGATCGGGCGCGTTTCGCCAAACCCTGCGGTCGGCGCGGTCATTGTCCGGGATGACTGCCTCGTCGGGGCGGGATATACCGAGACGCCGGGACAGCGACACGCCGAGATTGTGGCGCTTGACGAGGCGGGCGATCTCGCTGCCGGCGCAACGATGTACGTCACCCTTGAGCCGTGCGCCCATCACGGACGGACTCCGCCCTGTCTCGATTCGATTCTGCGCGCCGGTCTCGCCCGGATTGTCATCGCGGTTCGCGATCCAAATCCGCTGGTGAATGGCCGGAGTATCACGGCGTTGCGCGAGAGCGGGATCGATGTGGAGATCGGTCCCGGCCAGGACGAAGCGATCCAGATCAATGCCGGTTTCTTCCGGCGGCTGCAGACTGGCAAGCCGGAGGTGCATATCAAGTACGCGATGTCGCTGGACGGCAAGATCGCCACCCATACCGGCCACGCCCGCTGGATCACTGGCTCGGAAGCCCGTCGCCAGGCGCATATCATTCGCGATCAATCGGACGCGATACTGGTTGGAATTGGCACCGTTCTGGCCGACGACCCACTGTTGACGGTGCGAGTGACGGATTCCGATGCCGGAGCCGGCGGCCCGTGTCATCCGTTCCGGATTGTCGTTGATACGCATGCCCGGACGCCGGTCGCGTCGGCAATGCTCGATGCTGAGGCGCCGGGCGAAACGCTGATCGCCGTCTCGGAGCTGGCGCCGCAGGAGCGAGTGGAGGCCCTGCAGCGCACTGGCGCCGAAACGCTGACTGTCCCAACGCGAGATGGGCGCATTGATCTGCCGGCATTGCTCGACTGTCTCGGCGCGCGCGGTTTCAACACATTGATGGTCGAAGGCGGAGCCGGGATCATCGGCTCGCTGGCGGACGAGGGGTTGATCGACCGGGTTACCGCCTTCGTCGCCCCGGTTTTGCTCGGCGGGCAGGGCGCGCCTTCGCCGATCGCCGGTGCTGGAGTCTCCGAGGCGAATGATGGACTGCGGCTCGTGTATCCAACGGTGAATCAGATCGGGCGCGACGTGTGCGTCGCCGGATATCTGACGGGCCGATATCCAGATGAGAGGCTGCTGGTATGTTCACCGGGATAGTCGAGGAGATCGGACAGGTCATCTCGCTGGATCCATCCGGTGGAGACAATGCCCTGTCGATTCGTTGCCATACGGTTGTCGAAGACGTCCGCATCGGTGACAGCATCAACGTGAACGGTGTCTGCCTGACAGTCACCAGTTTCACGGGCGACAGTTTCTCGGTGAATCTGCAGCCGGTGACGATGCGATTAAGCAATCTGGGCGATCTTAAACGAGGCGACGCGGTCAATCTGGAGCGCGCGCTGGCGGCCGGACAACGGATGGGCGGGCACTATGTGCAGGGGCACGTCGATGGCGCCGGGAAGATCCTCGAGCAGCGCGGCGAGGGAAAAGCGGTTCTGATCCGAATGGCCGCGCCGGACGATGTCATGCGTTACAGCGTCGCACGCGGGTTCATCTCGGTGGATGGCGCGAGTTTAACGATCATGGAGCTGCACCCTGACGGGTTCACTGTCTCGCTCGTCTACCACACCCAGCAATGGATCACCTTGCCGGATAAGCGAGCCGGCGAGCGGGTGAACCTGGAAGTCGACGTCATGGCGAAGTATGTCGAGAAATTGCTCGGACATGTGGATCGCCCCGGGGTTGATA
>SKTL01000359.1 GCA_007122555.1 Thermomicrobiaceae bacterium
CAGGTGCGAAATGGGAATGCAACCCGAATCGAACAGTCGCTTGGCGACCAGATCGTGGCGCGATTCGACGCGGTGAAACCGCACGTTCAGGCAGCGCAGGTTCAGGAAGCGACGGCCCTGGCCGCAGAAGAGCGGATTGACGCCATCGTGGCGCTCGGCGGCGGCAGCGTGATCGGTATGGCCAAAGCGGTTAGCGATCGCATGCATGAGGTTCGAACCGGAACGCTTGCGCGCGAGGCGCATCCGCTGGAAGCCGCCGTTGTTCCAACGGTCATCCTCCCCACAACCTATGCCGGATCGGAAATGACATCGGTCTACGGGGTGACGGGCCCGGTTGAGGGTGTCCGGCGAAAGATGACGGTTTCCGGCCGGAATATCGTTCCGCGCGTCGTTATCTACGATCCGGAGCTGACGGTCGACATGCCGCCAGACCTGACCGGAACCTCGGCGATGAACGCGCTTGCACATTGTTTTGAAGCGCTCTACTCGGCAAAACGCGATCCGTTGTCGACGAGTGCGGCGCTGCGCGGGATTCGGGCGATCGGGCTTGCGCTCCCGGCTGCATATGAGCGAGGCGATGATATCGCTGCTCGGACTGAACTCCTCGAAGGGGCGTTCCTTGCGGGAAGCGCGCTTGCGCAGGTTCAGATGGCGATCCATCACGGCGTCTGCCACGTGCTGGGCGGCTCCGCCAGCGTACCGCATGGGGTTGCAAACTCGATTGTGCTGCCTCACGCCTTGCGTTTCAATCGGGACGTTGCGCGTGCGGAGCTCGCCGAAGCGGCGATTGTGATCGATCTGGCCAGGCGGGCAGACGATCAACAGGAGGCGGCTGACCGCGTCATCGCCTGGGTTGACCAGCTTGGCTCCGATCTCGGATTGCCGAAGAAGTTGACAAACCAGGGGGTAACCGGGGATCAGATCCCGGAGCTGGCGAGACTCGCGCTCGAAGGCGGACCTGTCAAAGCGAATCCCCGCGTTGTCGAGTCTCAGGAGGAAATGGAAGCTTTTCTGAGGGTGATGATGTAGATCGCCAGCGAGCCTCGCGAATTCTTGAAGATTCGATCATCAGTTTGAACGGAAGGGTCTTCGTTGAGTAATCAGGAACTTATTCACAGCGATCAGCCAGTGCTGGGAATCGGGCCAGCAGTTGAGGAAGCTGCCGCGGTGATGATCATGGTTCACGGCCGTGGCGCCAGCGCGCAGGACATACTCGGATTGACGACTGAATTGAATGCGGAATCAATGACGTTCGTGGCGCCGCAGGCGGCGAACAACACCTGGTATCCATACAGTTTTCTGGAGCCAATGGAGAAGAATGAACCGTACCTATCGTCCGCGCTCGGACAGCTGACCGGACTTGTGACGAGTATGGAAGAGTCCGGCGTTCCGGCGGAACGAATCATTCTTCTGGGTTTTTCCCAGGGGGCCTGCCTTGCGACGGAGTTCGCAGCGCGCAACGCCCGTCGATACGGCGGGGTTTGCGGTCTGAGCGGGGGATTGATCGGCCCGCCCGGCACATCTCGAGACTACGCCGGATCACTCGATGGGACGCCGGTGTTTCTCGGCTGCAGCGACGTCGACTTTCACATCCCTGTGGAGCGCGTGTACGAGACGGAAGAAACCATGCGGGCCCTCGGTGGTGATGTCACCGCCCAGATCTACCCGGGAATGGGGCATACGATTAATCAGGACGAGATCGAGCATGTTCAGCGCATTATCGACCAGGTACTGGATTCGAGTGCTCCATAAAGCAGACACACTCGAGGCGGAGCTCAGTTCAGTTCCGCCCCGCCCCCTGTTTCGCAGTCTACTGCTGATGCTGGATGTTCCGCAGTTCCTCGATCGTTTTGAGATCGTCCAGCGCTCCCATTTCATCAAGCGATTCCGCCATTGAGATGTATGACTGGGTCGCCCGGGAAAGCGAGCCGACCGCCTCGCCAAGCTGGGTTGGGCTGAGGTTGTCGATCGCGCTGGCGGTTGAATCAATCGCCTGTCGATACTCGCCCATTCCCTGCACCCAGTGGTCGTGGGCCTGCTGGAACTCTTCAGGCGGCGTGACATCCCGCGCTTCTGATTCCAGATGCCGTATCACTGCGATCTCGTGAGCAAGATCGTCGGCCCAGTCATCGTCCTGCAACTGAGGACGCTGTACGAGCGCTGCGACGCGTTCCATAGCGGAGGCAAACTCCCGGTGGTAGCTCTCCAGGAACTCGAGATACGAGTCGCGATCGTCGAACTGGCGCGCTTCCGGCAGATCCGAGGTCACATGCTCGATCGATTCGGCGCGATCCGAGATGTCGGTTCCGAACCGGTCGGTAACCCAGCCGGCGACGAAGTTCCCTCCGGCCTCGGTTCCCCGATCCCAGAACAGGCTTCCGGCGACGATTATCCCGACAAAACCGAGCATCAGGATAACGATGCATCCTCCGCCGTAGAGCGCGATCTTCCCGCAGCCTCCGCCAGATTGCCGTCGTTGTTGTCCGTAGTGGCGCTGATTCATCGACTGATATCCCCTGTCAACGTGCGTATGCCGAACGGATCTGGACATGAATGCTACCTGTTGCGGCCACTACAAGCACGGAACCAGGCTTGCGAAAGAATACACAGGCACGGTGAATGGTCGAATGGGACGTGACGTCGTACGCTTAGAGGGTTTGAAGTTACGAGGCCTGAGCGCAAGTGGGTTGGAAATTCGCGCCTGATGAGCGCCTGGTGGAGGAATCCCTATGCAGCAGGTACCGATAATTGCGATTATCAACGACGATCCTGCATTTCTTGAGTTCATCGCTTCCTTTCTGGAGGACGAAACGGCGTATCAGACTGTCGTATGGGATGATGGAATCGATAGCCTGCCAAAACTCCGGCGTTATGATCCCAGCCTTGTGATTCTCGACGTTCGGCTCGGTGATCAGGCAGTTGGCCATGAAATCCTCAAGCTTATGAGGGAGGATGATGGTCTCTCGACAACTCCGGTGATCGTCTGCACGGCGGACACGCGTTTCATTCAGGAACATGGCGATTTGCTCTCATCCCTGCATGCCGATGTGCTGGAGAAGCCGTTCAACCTCGAAACACTGGAGCAAAAGGTGGAGATGGCCCTGAACGGCGGCTTCGCTCCGAAGGGTGAGGCAGACCCGGTCGTCTAGGCGCACGTACGTGGTGGTCCGTATGATTCCATTCACCTGATACAGGCTGCAGGTTTCCCATGACCCGAACAACGTTGAGAAATGCATGAACCTGCTAGATATTGCAATCATTCTGCTACTGATTACCGGTATTGTCATGGGAGTCCAGCGGGGCTTCCTGCGCACGAGCCTCGATCTGATCGTGCTCGTCACAGCGGCGTTTGCTGGCGGCTACCTCTACCGACCGATCAGCGGGATTTTCTACTCCATGTTCGGGGCAGAAGGCGCCGCGGTCAATGCCCTGTCGCTGGTGCTCGGGGCGCTCACGGTTCTCCTGGTTCTGAATTTCCTGATCGCGTTGACCGTCACTCCACACCTGGCGTCGCTGCGCGTTGTTCCGCCGATCAGGTTGGCTGACAGCGGATTCGGGGTTGTCCCGGGTATCGTCTACGGGATTCTGTTCGGGGCGATGATGACACTGACGCTGGGGCTGGTGCCGATCGGAGACTCGGTGGATAGCGCGCTGGCCGATTCTGATCTCGCCAA
>SKTL01000206.1 GCA_007122555.1 Thermomicrobiaceae bacterium
TCGATCAGGACGATTACGAGCCCCCGGCGCCGCCGAAACTGGTCGAGGCGAACAGCAACGGACGGGTGAAGGCGATCGAGACCGGTGTTGCCGAAGATCGCCTGCGTGAGTTGAACGCGAACCTGCACACGTTCCCCGACGACTTCAATCTCAATCCGAAGCTCAAGCGGCAGATTCAGCGCCGGGTCGACGCTCCGGAAAAGGGCAACTCGCTGGACTGGGCGCATGCAGAAACACTGGCGTTCGCTTCGATCATCAAGGATGGGACGCCGATTCGTCTGGAAGGCCAGGATACCGAGCGCGGCACCTTTAGCCAGCGCCATCTCGTCTTCCACGATGTTGAAAACGGGAGTCGGTATACGCCATTGCAGAATATTCCGGGTGCGCAGGCCTCGTTCGGGGTCTACAACAGTCCGTTGACCGAGACGGCGACGCTCGGGTTCGATTACGGCTATAGCATCCAGGCGCCGGAGACGATGGTGCTCTGGGAAGGCCAGTTCGGCGACTTCGTGAACGTCGGGCAGGTGATTATCGATCAATTTATCGTCGCCGCTCGAGCGAAGTGGCAGGAACACCCGTCGCTGGTGTTGCTCTTGCCTCATGGGTATGAAGGGCAGGGGCCGGAGCACTCCAGCGGACGTGTTGAACGGTTCCTGCAGCTCGCCGCGGAAGACAACATCCGGGTCGCCAACTGCACGACATCCGCGCAGTACTTTCACCTGCTGCGGCGGCACGCGGCCTCACTGAAGACCGAGCCGCGTCCGTTGATCGTGATGACGCCAAAGAGCCTCTTGCGCCATCCGCGGGCGGCGTCACCGATCTCCGAGCTGGCGAGCGGCAAGTTCCAGCCGGTGCTTAACGATTCGCGGGCCGCCGGCGCCCCGAAGAAAATCTCCAAGCTGGTCTTCTGCACCGGGAAGGTGTACGTTGACCTTGTCACCAGCGACGCCTGGGAGAACGCTGAGCACGTGGCGCTGGTTCGAACCGAGCAGCTCTATCCGTTTCCGGCGGATGAGATCGCCGCTGTACTGGAGCAGTACCCGAATGTGCAGGAAGTTGCCTGGCTGCAGGAAGAGCCGAAGAACATGGGCGCATGGTTCTACATGGAGCCGCGTCTGCGCAAGCTTCTTCCAGCAGGCTCCGAAGTGCGGTATATTGGCCGGCCGGAGCGGGCAAGTCCGGCAGAGGGCTATCCTGATGTCCATAACCGCGAGCAGGAACGTATTGTGAACGAGGCATTCCAGGACGCGAATGTCCCGGAGGAGACCTACGGAGTGAAGAATGCCGACTGAAATTCGAGTGCCTGAGCTTGGCGAATCCGTTGTCGACGCAATGGTCGGGACCTGGCTGAAGAAAGAGGGCGAAGCTGTCTCGGCAGGTGAAACCCTGGTTGAGCTCGAGACGGACAAGGTGAACGTTGAAATCGCTGCCGAGGAGACCGGCGTCCTCCAGCAGATCCACAAGACCGAGGGCGATACCGTAGAAGTCGGCGAAGTCATTGCGACTGTTGAGGCGGGAGCCGCGACAGCAGCGCCAGCGCCAGCCGCGGAATCCAGTTCAGCTCAGACAGCCGCAGCCCCGACAAAAGAGCCAGCAGCGCAGACTGCCCCGGCGGCGCAACCGGCGCAGACGGAAGAAGAGACGGCTGAACCAGTCGGCGGCGGCCGCCGTGCGACTCCGGCTGTTCGACGTCTTGCGGCCGAGCACGACATTGATCTGAGCCGGATTCCGGTGCAGGGTGATGGCGGCCGCGTCTCGAAGGAAGATGTCCTGAACTACGTGCAGCAGCAGACTCAAAAACCAGCTGCTCCTGCTCAGGCGCCGACCAACGGGACCGCGCAGGAATCAGCGCCGGCGCAAGCGCCCGCCCCAACTGGAGACGCCGCGCCGTTCTCGCTTCTCTCAGAGACCCGCCGGGAAGAACGCGTCCGCATGAGCCGGCGTCGCCAGACAATCGCCAGACGTCTGGTTGAAGCCCAGCAGAACGCCGCAATGCTGACAACGTTCAATGAGGTCGACATGACGGCGGTGATGGAACTGCGCAAGCGCCGACGCGATGCGTTCAAGGAACGTCACGGGGTGTCGCTCGGCTTCATGTCGTTCTTCACCAAGGCGTCAATCGGCGCGCTCAAGGCGTTCCCGGAAGTTAACGCCGAGATTCAGGGCGACGAGATCGTCTACAAGAACTATTACGACATCGGCATTGCTGTCGGCGTTGACGACGGGCTTGTCGTTCCAGTAGTCCGGGATGCCGATCGCAAATCGTTCGCGCAGATCGAACAGGATGTCGTTGATCTTGCTACTCGTGCTCAGGACAACAAGCTGAAGCTGGATGAGCTGGCCGGCGGCACGTTCACGATTACCAACGGCGGCATTTTCGGTTCGCTCGTTTCCACACCGATCCTCAATCCGCCGCAGGTGGCGATTCTCGGAATGCACAAGATCCAGGAACGCCCGGTTGCGGTGGACGGCGAAGTTGTCATTCGTCCGATGATGTACCTGGCGCTCTCCTACGATCACCGGATCGTTGATGGTCGTGAGGCGGTTCAGTTCCTGGTTCGGATCAAGGATCTGCTGGAAGACCCGGAGAACCTGCTTATTGAGGGGTAGTGCCGGGAAGCGGCGCTTACTCCCATCCCCCCTCTCCCAATGCCGGGAGAGGGGGTGTTTTTTACCGACAACGGCTATTTCGTTTACGCACAACGGTTGCGGGTAACAGAGATGTTCTTTGATGACTGGGAGCAACTGACACGGCCGACGATTCGCCCGGCGACACCGTCCGACGTCCGCAGAATCGCCCGTATTCATGTTGATGGCTGGAAATCAACCTATAAGGATATCCTCCCGGCTGATGTCCTGAAGAAGTTGAAACGCTCCGACCGGGAGCAAACCTGGATGCGGCTGGTCGCGGGCGGCGATTCGGGTCCGTATGTTCTGGTCGCCGAGCACCCTGGCGACGGGATCGTTGGTTTTGTCGCCTCGGGACCCGAGCGTTCGGACAACACAGCGTATTCGGCCGAGGTATATGCGATCTACGTCGTCGAATCTCACCAGCGACAGGGCATTGGCCGGAGCCTGCTGCAATACGTTGCCCAGATCATGAGCGAGAACGCGCAGCAGGGATTGTTGCTCTGGGCCTTTCGCGACAGTCCGACCAACGAGTTCTTCCGCAGGCTTGGAGCGGTCGAGGTCGATACGCGGACCAGGAGGTTCGGGGAGTCGCCGATTCAGGAAACCGCCTTCGGCTGGCCGGATATCAGGCGATTGCTTGATGTTTGGAACGAGGCTGAGGAGGCTGTCGAACCAGAGCCGGAACAGCGGGCCGCGGAGGAGCCTCCGGATGATGAGGAGTCGAATGAATCGCAGCAATAGTGCGAGTTTCGCGATAGACTAGTGAGCGAAACACACTGTCAACCTGAATTGAAGAGAGTAGCGTCAACCATGCTGACTCAATTCATCAACGCAGCTATCGAACGTGCGCGATTTGAGTGGCTCGATGAGGAGCAGATCTACTGCGGTGAGTTTCCCGAGCTTCCCGGAGTCTGGGCTGCTGCAAGTACCGTCGAAGAGTGTCGGGTCGAGCTTCAGGATGTCGTCGAAGACTGGGTCGCGCTCGGGCTTTCCCGAAATTCTCATATTCCGATCATTTCGGGAATCGATGTCAACGTGGAA
>SKTL01000081.1 GCA_007122555.1 Thermomicrobiaceae bacterium
GGATCTCCTGGCATCCGGAAACCGGTGAGATGTACAGCAATCAACACGGGCCGACCGGGAATGATGAGTTCAACAAGATCGAACCCGGAGCCAACTACGGCTGGCCGGATATGGAAGGCTTCGACGGCGACGTTCAGGATGATTTCACCTTGCCGGTACTCGCAAGTGGCTCCGATACCTGGGCGCCGTCCGGATCAACCTTCTATGATGGCGATATCTTCCCACAGTGGCGGAATGAGTACCTCATGGCTGGACTGCGGAGCGTAACGCTCTATCGCATCAACCTCCGCGGCGACGAGCCGGAGATGGGGCCAATCGTTCAGGGCGAGTTTGGACGCCTGCGCACGGTTGTGCAGGGACCAGACGGGCTTATCTACTTGCTTACCAGCAATCGGGATGAGCGAGCCGAGCCGCAGGAGGACGATGACCGCATAATTCGGATAATCCCGGCGGAGGAATAGACCAATGTCTAACCATTCTCGGCAATCTCAGGGCCTGTCGCGCCGGTATGCACTGACGACGGAAATCTTCCCGTCGCGAAATTCAAACAGGTCGCACGCATCCAGCTCGATGCGCCCGCCGTCGACCGCTGTCGCCGTCAGGATCCACTCGGAAGCACCACGATCTCCGGAGACGAAGTGGCGTGCATCGTACCAGTGAGCATCCGGGTAGGTCTGTAAGAACGCGCTGAGACCTGCCCTGATCTCCTCGTGGCCAGTGAACCGCTTTCCGTCTCCGGTAATGTAGACACAGTCTGGATTCAGGGTCGCCAGGATGCCCTCAATGTCATGTTGGTTCCAGGCGTCGAGAAATCCTTCAAGAAATGATGCATCGACCTGTGTATCACCATCGAAAACATTTGTCATAGAGACTACTCCTTTCCATGGAGCAATATCATCACCATCACCCTGCGCCGCTACCCGGCAAAGTGTCCTGATACACGCCGACAACCTCGCCATCATTATCAATATCCAGGTGCGCACTATTGAACAGGTTAACATTTTTCCTCGACTCATTTCGAGATCTCATGGCCCGCTGTCACTCTGTGTGCGACCGGAAGCGAGCGTGTATACTCTGCCGCTGACATATGCGGTCGCTCGCGAGCGGTCCGGCGCAATCCGAAGACCCGCCTTCTGGTGCGAAATTTGCGGGAGTTGTCGAGCGAATTTGGTTAGGCCCGCCGGGACTCATCAACATCCGCCCTGAGCAGGAGTCTGGAATGCGACAATCAGTAATCAATGTGGAACTCTTCGGTATGCCTCGCGTCGTTGCCGGAACTCGTCGAATCGAAGCAACCGGGACTCACCTTGGAGACGTCCTTCAGAGCGCAGTGGAACGCGCTCCGGTGCTGCGCAGCTATATCACAGATGAAGGCGGCGACTGGTTGAATCCCGGTTACACGTTCGTTGTCGACGGCCAGTTCACCAACGACCCTGGTCAACCCGTGTCGCCGGATTCGGACGTCCTGCTTGTCGCCCGCGCATCAGGCGGCTGATCCCGCTACCTTCAGGGGATGCTGTGCACTCGGTACACGGACGTTACCTCCATATCGACGCAACATCCGGTAATTCGGGGGTGTGCACCATCCCCGACGAGGCACATCGGTTGTTTCTGGGCGGGATCGGGCTCGGCGCCTGGTTGTTGCACCAGTGGTGCCCGGCCGGGACGGACCCATTGTCAGCCAAGGCGCCACTCATTTTCGCCTCCAGTCCGTTCATCGGAACGGGCCTGACGACCGCAAGCAAACTCGCCGTTCTGGCGCGATCACCTCAGACCGGGTTCATCGGCGATTCGCTCACCTCCAGCTACCTGGCGATCACTTTGAAACGGGCGGGGTTCGACGCAATCGTGATCACCGGACAGGCATCCACCTGGGCAACGCTGATCATCGAAGACGCCACGACCCGAATCGCTCCCGCCGGCCATCACGTCGGCTCGAGTCCAGCGCAGGTTTCAGATTCGTTGAGGACGGAGCTCGGATCAGGGTTCCGGGTCGCCGCGATCGGAATCGCCGGCGAAAACCTTGTTCGGTTCGCCTCAATCAGCAACGATGGACGGCTCGCCGGACGGACCGGACTCGGCGCCGTGATGGGCAGTAAGCGACTCAAAGCGATCGCCGTGCGCGGAACCGGACGTCTTCCCGCGGTCGCGGAGCCCGGGCTCCTGGCCGAACGCGCTCGAGCGCTATCCCGCCGAAGTCTGGGACCCGAGACCGCCAAATACCGGGAGCTCGGGACCGCCGCAAACCTCGCATTTTTTAACCGGATGAGCATGCTCCCTGCCCGGAACTTTCAGGCCAGTCAGATGGACGGGCTGGACGCTTTGCACGGTGAGGCGCTCCATTCCACCCATCGAACCGACAAGAACGCCTGCGCCGCTTGCACGATTGGCTGCGAGCATCACTACGCACTACGGGGAGCCGACGGAGACGAGGCGCGGACGGTTCGGCTGGAGTACGAGAGCCTCTATGCATTGGGGCCGCTGTGTGGAATCGACGATCCGGACATCGTGCTGCATTCGTCGAGACTGTGCGACGACCTGACGCTCGATTCGATCAGCACCGGCGCCACGATCGCCTGGGCGATGGAGTGTCGCCAGCAGGGGGTCGATCTCGGGTATCCGAGCGAACAGATTCCGGCGTTCGGCGACGGCGCCGCGTTGCTTCGAACAATCGAACGCATTGCACACCGTGAAGGCGTCGGAGACTTGCTCGCCGAAGGGAGCCGGCTCGCAGCCGAACAGATTGGCCAGGGCAGCGAACGATGGTCGCTCCACGTCAAGGGACTGGAACTGCCCGGGTACGATCCCAGGAAACTCCCGACGCTCGCGCTGGGACTCGCCGTGGCGACCCGCGGGGCGTGCCACAACCGATCGTCAGCCTACGAAGTCGACCTGTCCGACCAGCTGGCCCCGGATGCCGCGATATCCGCCCGCGCGCGGGCGGCGATACGCGCCGAGGATCAGGCTGCGCTGCTCGATTCGCTCAATCTCTGCAAGTTCCTGCGGCACTGTTTTGACGACCTTCCGGCCGAGACCGCCGAGCTGTTCAGCCTTGTCAGCGGTAGCGATGTCTCGGCTGATGACTTGCTAATGTCCGGGGAGCGGATCAATACGCTCAAGAAGCTCTTCAATATTGCCCACGGATGGTCTGCATCTGACGACTGGCTCCCCGCACGCGTGCTGGAAACCGCCGATACAGATTCAATCCTCAACCCATCCTGGCTTGCCACCGCGATCGAGACCTACTATGCCGAACGTGGATGGGACAGCGCGGGAATTCCAATCCATTCCACACTGGACAGGCTTCATCTGAACGAGTTCGCGCCGGACATGCTCCTGACGGAATAACGTCCGCTCCCACCAGGATTCGTTGCTCACTCCCGCCCGTTTTCGCAACGGTTAACGGCATTCTTGGGTAACTCCGGGGCCTGTCGCATCACTCCCTCGCTGAAGCAGACGGCTTCGGTGGCGCCCGATGCGGCGCTGGCTTCTGAAACACTGTGGCGGACGGAGCCGCGGCGTCCACCGGTCACCGAAATTCCCGGGGAACCTGATAGCGGGCACGCTTCCTGCGTTGCGGGAATAGGAACAGACGTTCGTGCATTAAAGACAGTGAACGGCGCCATTCTTACACGCATCCACAGAGAGGGAGCACGTCAATGACGACGTATA
>SKTL01000389.1 GCA_007122555.1 Thermomicrobiaceae bacterium
CTCGGGCGATTTCCGACTCGTTGATCACGCAGGAGATGTTTAGCTCGGACGACCCCTGCGCGATGGTCACAATATTGACTTTGGCGTCTCCGAGCGTCATGAAGAGACGGCCGGAAACACCGGGAGTCCCCCGCATACCGGCGCCGACGATGGCTACGATCGCCACGCCCGGGTCTTCCCAGATGCGCAGAAGACGCTGGCGAATCAGATCGAGCTCGAACTCGTCTTCCAGGTCTCGAATGATCGCCGGAGCGTCTTCGCCCCGGACGGCGAAGCTCAGGCTGTGCTGCGATGACGCCTGAGAGATCATATAGACGTTGTATCCACCCCGGCCGATTGCCGAAAACACGCGGGCGGTGATACCAGCGACACCGATCAACCCGGCCCCTTCCACCGTCACGACACTGACGCCGCCGATTGCAGTAATTGCCTTGACAGAGCCGTTTCGCGCGGGCTCAGCACCGATCCGCGTGCCAGGATGATCCGGATTGAAGGTGTTCTTGATCCAGATCGCCATGCCGTACTCGATCGCCGGCTGAACCGTTCGTGGGTGAATGACTTTCGCCCCGAAGTAGGCCAGTTCGGCGGCTTCCGCAAACGAGAGCTCCGGAAGCGTCCTGGCGTCCGGCACGAGCCTCGGATCGGCCGAGAGCACGCCGTCGACATCGGTCCAGATCAGCACTTCCGGTGCATTCAGCAGCGCTCCCAGGATCGTTGCGGCGTAGTCGGAGCCGCCGCGACCAAGCGTGGTCACAACGCCGGATTCGGTTGCGCCGAAGTATCCGGTAACGACCGGGACTGTTCGATCGGCCAGCAGCGGGCCAAACAGGTCCTGTGCTTTTCGTCGGGATTCGTCCATTATCGGAGAGGAATTACCGAACACGCCATCCGTGACAAGGTAGTCGTCGGAATCGACCGGAACTGACCAGACGCCATGCGCTTCGATCGCGGCTGAGACCAGAACAGAGCTCAGACGCTCCCCGAAGGAGACAATCCAGTCCTCGGCGCGAGGAGAGAGATCATGCAGGACCGAAACGGAATCGATCAGCTGGACACAGCGATCAACCTGATGCTGGATCCGCTCAAGCGGGGCGGTACGCTCATCGCCATTCGGCACGAGTTCGTGTAACGCCGAGAGATGGCGATCCAGCAGTTTCTGATGAAGCCGCATTCCCGCTTCGTGATCACCGGCGGCTGCCGCTCGGGCGTGTTCCAGGAGCAGGTTCGTGATGCCCCCCATTGCCGAGACGATGGCGATTGGCGGGTCATCCGGATCCTCGTGAAAGCTATTCGCCATGATTGCGGCGGTCTGACGTATAGCGTCCGCAGTACCGACCGACGTGCCGCCGAACTTCATAATCTTCATCGTTGCCGTTCCCGCTCCTGTCACCGTCGACATTGCAGAATCTCACAGTTCAGGCGTCCAAGAATACCGGATAACACGCGTATGTGCAGGCCGTGCGTCGAGACGTTGCGGGAATGAGGCTCGCCGGCCCTGTGATAAGCTCAACAGGTGAAACAAATCGGGTGAACGGCCAGTGATGGCGGTCGCGCCCAGGCTAGAGGAGGTACGCATGGATAACACGTTTATGCTTGAATACTGCACGTCTTGAGGCTACTCGAAGAAAGCCACCCGTGCGGTGGAGCTGCTGGTTGACAAGTATGACAAGCATTTCTCGGAAATCGCGCTGAAACCAAGCGACGGCGGACGTTTTGAAGTCATCGTCAACGGAAAGACGCTGTTCTCCAAGCTCGACGCAGACCGGTTTCCGGAGGACGACGAAATGCTGAATCTCGTTGCTGGCGAGATCGGCGCGAACTGAGCGATTCGCGAAACTGCGCATGAGCGTTACCCGGACGGCATAAGGCCGTCCGGGTTTTGCGCTTCAGCGGCTGCGTTTAGTCGAACACCATCGCGCCTGCCGGGATTCCGTTCGGCATGTCCCCCGCTAGATCATCATCGCCCGCGATCAGGCGAGTTATTGCGTCCGAAAGCTGATTGAGATCAAACGGCTTAGGAAGCACATAGTCAGCCATAAGGACGTCAGCCAGATCGTCCGGGCGCTCGATCGCCGTGATCACCAGAATCGGAATATGTTGACTGTTCGGATCGAGTCGGAGCCGCCGTGCGACTTCGACCCCGGTGACCACAGGCAGCATCAGATCGAGGATGACCAGATCGGGTTTTCGAAGATCAACGTGTTGCAACGCGCGCAATCCATCAGGCTCGGTCGCTGTCTGAAACCCGGAGAGCGCAAGGTACTCGACCAGCATCCGCGCAGTCGAATAGTCATCATCAACTACGAGAATTCTGGCCATCAGGGAGCTCGCATTCAGTATCGGACCAGATATCATGCTTACTTGACCTCAGTATTGCAACCGGTTCAGGCTGATAGAATAGTCAATTGGTCATAGGACCATCTCGACGCTCAGCCAGAGTTTGCGGGAGCGATAATGGAGCTCCGGCAGGAGCAAGCGGGGAGTGCGTATATGGCGCCGATACATCGGGACACAGCATTGCTGGATGCCGATGCCGTGGACTTTGAATCGACCCGCCTGCAGCCGGTGATCGTGCTGCGCGTGCATGAGGTCGCGCTTAAGGGCCTGAACCGGCGCTGGTTCATGCAGGTAATGCGCGAGAACATCGCCCATGCCTTGCGCGGGTTGAACGTCGGCAACTTCCGATCGCGCAGTAGTCGCACGTTCGTCGATCTGCACGACCTCTCCGAGTGGGACGAGGTCCGAAAACGGCTTCAGCACGTGTTCGGCGTCGCGAATTTCTCACTGGCGCTGCAATCTCGCGCCCGCATGCGGGCGATCCGATCCGCCCTGCATATGTTATTCAAAGTCGAAGGACTCCCGACCGGCAGTTTCTGCGTTCGTGCGCGCCGGGCGAACAAGAAGTTCCCCAAGTCCTCTCCGGAGATCGAGCGAGACATCGGCGCATACATTCAGCGACGCAGTGACGCTCCGGTGGATCTCAGTAACCCGGATCGAACCTATCGCATCGAGATTCTGCACGAAGCCGCCTATGTGAGCAGCGATTCAATCCCCGGTCCAGGCGGCCTGCCTGCCGGCGTCAGCGGCCGGGTTGTCGTGCTTATGTCCGGGGGATTCGACTCTCCGGTTGCCGCGTACCGGATGATGAAGCGCGGTTGTCACGTCACGATGGTTCACTGCCATGCGCATCCGTTTGTCCGCTCGACCTCGATCGAGAAGGTCGTGGAGCTTGCCCAGAAACTGGGTGAGCATCAACCGGGTCTCCGGCTGGTGACCGTTCCGATCGGGGAAGCGCAGCAGCAAATCGCGATCGCCAGCGAGCCGTCGCTGCGAGTCGTGCTCTATCGGCGTCTGATGGTGCGGATCGCGACGACGCTTGCTGAGTCGGAAGGCGCTGGCGCCCTGGTGACGGGGGAGAGTGTCGGCCAGGTCAGTTCACAGACACTGGAGAACATTCAGGCGATCGGCTCCGCAACCGATCTGCCGATCCTGCGGCCGCTGATCGGCTTCGATAAGAGTGAGATCATGGATGAAGCCCGCGTGCTTGGCACCGAGTCGATCTCGAGCGTGCCGGATGATGATTGCTGCACCGTCTTCGTGCCGGCGCATCCGACGACCCACGCAACGGTGGCCGAATCCGAGCAAGCCGAGTCGTTGATGGA
>SKTL01000499.1 GCA_007122555.1 Thermomicrobiaceae bacterium
CATCAATCCTGGTAACCCTCGAACCCTTGTGAGCGCGATGCTCAAAGCGTATGGCGAGTCTGTCCGCGAAAGGGCCGGCATAGCGGGCGCCGAAGACCCCCCTGTCGCCGCATTGAGCCGGTGGATTGCGCAATCAGACTGGCTCGACGAGATCACCATCGATCGATTGGCGGGCGTTGCCGATAATGCTGATCTGATTCTGCTTGACGAACCCAAGGCGACCGAACTGGAGCGCGGACTCCGGTTGCTGGCCACTGGCGGCGCGGCGATCATCAAGGTTCAAGGCAATGAGACGTCGGCGAGAGATCTCGCGAGGTGGCGTCGTCGAGTGCTGGACGAGGATCCGACTCTCTACGCGATTGGACCATGCGGACAGGAGTTCGGTCGCCAGTTGCCGGAGTGTTGTGAAGCGTGCTGGCCAGTGCGGAGCGAGCGTTTCGAGCGTGCGCGTTGGTCAGTCGGGAAACTGGATGCAAGCGCTCCTGCGGCCGATCGAGGCTTCCAGATCGCATCCTGGAGCTACACGATTATCGGGCGGATGCGGAATGATCGCAAGGGTGGAGGGCGCCTGGACGACTCCGCAACCGGAGAGTACCGATTCATCGGCGCGTTTCGGGGAAGCCAGCCAGTTCCGGCGCAACCGGCAATCAGTTCGACGTCGCCAGCCCCGCTATTTCTGAAGGTCTGCCCGGCCACGAACCAGGGTCGTCCGACACTCGTGCAGGCGACGAATGATCGACTCGCGCCGGGATTCCGGTTTGGCGACCGGTTCGCTCTCTCGATCCTTAGTCAGGAGAACCGCGGCCCGGGCGTGATCCTGCAGCCGGCGTCCCAGGAGATCGGCGGCGCTCATCAAGAGATGGAAGGACGCGACCAGGGATTCGTTTCGGGTGCGGAGGGTGAACCGGAATCGAAGCATCTTGCAATGGATGAAGTTGCTTTTCGTTTGTTCGGTTTTGCAACGCTCCGCGAGTTTCAGCATGTCATCCTGGAGCGAGTGCTTGCCGGAAAGTCGATCCTGGGCATCGCGGCGACCGGCGGTGGTAAGAGCGAGTGCTTTATCCTTCCCGCGATGCTGCTGCCCGGCGTCACGATCGTCGTCTCGCCGCTGAAGTCGCTCATGATGGATCAGTATCAGGAGCGCATTGCTCGCAGGTACGGGCTCGGTGATCGGGCGACGTGGATTAACGGGGATCTGTCGCAATCTGAGCAGCGCGAGCGACTCGATCGCATGATCCGGGGGCGTTTCAGCCTCGTCTACCTCACGCCGGAGCAACTCGATAAGGATTCGACCATCGAGGCGCTGAAGCAGGCGGATCGGCGGGTTGGCGTTCGGTATCTGGCGATTGACGAGGCGCACTGTATTAGCCAGTGGGGGCACGACTTCCGGCCCAGCTATCTCAGCACGCTCCGACGCCTCGCTGATCGTGGCGTCAACCCGGTGCGCATAGCGCTGACCGCCACCGCAAGCCCTCAGGTCCGTGCCGATATCTGCGAGGAACTCGGGCTGGAGAACACGCCTGTCTCCGAGGGCGGCGACGTCTACATCCACTCGTCGAACCGGCCCGAGCTGAATCTGATTACACGGGTGACGCCGACTCGCTCGGCGAAAGTGAACCAGATCGCGAGAGAACTCAGACCGTTCGCGAACGGTCGTAACGATGATGGCGATCCCGGTTCGGCGATCGTCTTCATGCCGTGGACCCAGGACAAGGGCAAACCGCCGAACGACGCTACGAAAGTCACGCCGCATGTCACGTCGATGGCGAGTTACCTCGAGCAGACGCTGGGAACACGAGTGTCGATCTATCACAGCCGTATGGAGCAAGACGGCAATCGAAACCCTGAGCTCTCGCTGGATGGCGGATCCGATGCAGAGGAGATGAGCGAACGCCAGCGCAACAACGAACAGAATGCCTTCATCCGAGGTGAGCGGCGGATTATGGTCGCAACCAAGGGTTTTGGGATGGGCATCGACAAGCCGGATATCCGGACAGTGATCCACGCCACACCGCCCGGGAATCTGGAAGCTTACGTTCAGGAAGCCGGAAGAGCCGGTCGGGACGGAGAGCGGGCGAATGTCGTCCTCTACTACAGCCCGGATGGCGCCCGTGACGAAGATTTCTTCTCCGATTATCAGATTCAGCAGAATTTCCTGGACCGCAAGCAGATCCACCGGATCGATGTGCAGGCGATCGCCCGGTACCTCGCGCTGCGCTACCGCGAAGGCGAGACGGCGTTGCGGGTGCATGCCGAAGATCTGATCTCCTACCTTGAGCGGTATCGGTCCGATCGCAACGAGAAGCCGATGGCGTTCCGAAGCCGGCGACCCTATCCAACGGAGTCACGAATTCACGCTGAGGTTCTCGACCGGGGACATCACTACCTTGAGTGGTCGGACTACCTGGATCGTGTGCTCCGGGAACTGCTTTCGTTCGCGACGACCCTTTCGCAGGCCGATTCCGGGACATTTCTTGATAGTGTCGACAACGCGTTTCGGGCCCGCGAGGCTGAACATAAGGCCATGACGCTGGCGCAGAAGCGAAGCGTCTTTGGAGCTCGCTTCCGGGCCTGGCCGCGAGAAGCAGCCGCCCGCGCCCGAGCCGCCGGCCGCAGCAAGCCGACGTCCATCGATGACTGGTTCAGCGAGAAAGAGATTCACTGGCCTCGCGGCTGGAATGTAACGCTCGGCGACGTGTTCAGGGATCAGGAACTGCTGGTCGGGTTCGTCAATGCCTTTTGCGAGGCCCACGAGCAGCGGTACAACAATGCTCGCGACTCCTACACTCGATTGCTGACCGATTACCTGGGACTGAACTCAGATGGAACGGTAAACCCGAACGCCTCGCCGGAATGTCTGCGGTCAGTCATGCTCGGGTATCTCAAAACCAACGAGATCGTGCAGGACGGCAACTGCCGGAGCTGCAGCAACTGCGTCCCCGATGAGCGATTCGATCAATACACGCTGCAAGAGCGCCGGGATGCGGTGATCCGAATCGACGATGAGATCCAGGCGGTGCTCGACTACCTCGAAGCGATGAGCGACGATCTGCCGGACGACTCCGAGCTGTCGCCATTGTTCGATGCGCTGGCGCGGGAAAGCGAGTCAGCACACGCGCTGCAGCGGTATCTGGCCGGCTGGTCCGGCCGGGTTCTGGACGAACACCCGGAACACGCCGGGGTTCGCTGGCTGCGTGTTCGGCTTCTGTCCGACGAGCATGCCGTTGAGATTCGCGAAGACGAGTTCGTCAGTCACCTGCGCAGTCTGGTTCAGCGTATTCAGCACCGACACCTTCCTCGACTCTGGAGCGCCCTGGAACAACTGCTGGAACACGCCGAATTCATCTATAACCAGGAGGTCGCTCGCCTTCAGGCGGATCTGGCGCACCGTCTGGAGAAACACGTGGACGAGGCGGCGGCGCTCGTTCGGTTGAACGAGTTAATCGGAGACGCGACCGACGCCGGTTCCGTCGATTCGCGCTGGTTGTTCGAGCGAATGCGGGATCTGCATGGACCGGACGCGCCTCTGCCCGATCCCGATCGCTACAGCGAAGCGCAGGTGCAACTGGCGCGTGTGAGCGCGAGCGTCGACGAAGCGGAAACCCACTATCGAGAGCTGCGAGATCCCTGGACATGGGAAGAGATCCAGGACGAGCTCCGAA
>SKTL01000191.1 GCA_007122555.1 Thermomicrobiaceae bacterium
CGTGGTATCCGTCATAGATCACCCCGACATCAATCGAAACGATGTCGCCGTCAACCAGCTCCCTGCGCCCGGGGATTCCGTAAACAATCTGATCATTTACCGACGTGCAGATACTCCCGGGAAAACCGTGATACCCGAGAAACGACGGCGTTCCACCATTGCGAGTAATGTGCTGATGCGCAAGATCGTTGAGTTCTCCCGTTGTTACGCCCGGCCGGGTATGCTCGCGCATGATCTCATGAACCTCGGCGACGATCTGCCCTGCCGCCCGCATGAGCTCGATTTCCCGGGAAGACTTCAACGTCACGGCCATCAGTTGCTCACTCGTTGCTTCAGCGATTCAAGGATCGCCTTCGTGACGGTATTGATCTCCCGATTCCCGTCAACTTCGATCAGGATGCCTTGCTCCCGGTAATGATCGAGAATCGGTTCCGTTTGCTCGTAGTAGATGCCAAGTCGCTTTTCAACCGCTTCAGGTGTATCGTCGCTGCGCTGAAACAACTCGCCGCCGCACTGATCACATGCGCCTTCGGACGCCGGCGGATTGAACTCTCTGTGATACGTCGCACCGCAGTCGGCGCAGATCAATCGACCGGTCAGTCGTTTCATCAGCTCATCTCGCGGCACATCCACCAGGACAACCGCCGAAATCGCTTCCCCGCGCTCGGCCAGTGCTGAATCGAGCGCCTCGGCCTGGGCTGCGTTGCGCGGGAAGCCATCCAGCAGAACGCCTGTCAGATCAGGTCGGCCCCGCTGCAACTGCTCGATATGTGCGAACAGCACCCGGATTGTCAGATCGTCCGGCACCAGAGCTCCCTGGTCGTAGTACTGCCGGACCTCATCCCCGAGCTCGGAGTCCGATTTCAGAATTGCCCGGAACAGGTCGCCCGTCGCGACATGCTCCAGGCCGAGCTGCGGGGCGACCGCAGCAGCCTGGGTGCCTTTCCCAGCCCCCTGCGGTCCGACGATGATGACGTAGTTGACGGGTTGATCCGTCACGAATGTGCCCCTTCCTTACCGGATAAAGCCTTCGTAGTTGCGCATCATCAGCTGCGCCTCGAGCTGCCGCATCGTGTCAACAGCAACGCCGACGACAATCAGGAGCGACGTACCACCGAGGAACAGCGCGGTGACTCCGGTGATCTCTGAGACGATGAACGGCAGAATCGCCACCGTTCCGAGCGCCAGCGCGCCCACCAGCGTAATGCGCATAAGGACCCGCGTCAGGTAGGCGTCCGTGTTACGACCGGGTCGCACACCCGGGATAAACGCGCCCTGGCGCTGAAGGTTCTCAGCAATGTGTTGCTGCTGGAACAACACCATCGTGTAGAAGTAGGTGAATCCGACGACCATAAGGAAGTAGATCACCTGATAGATGATGTTCTGCGGGTCGAACACGGTCGACATTGAGCTGGCGATATCGACAATCCAGGCCCGGCTGGACGTTTGCATGAACTCGGCGACCATTCCGGGAAAGACCATGATACTCACCGCGAAGATGAGCGGGATCATGCCCGCTGAGTTCACCTTCAACGGAACGTAGGTGCTTCCACCACCGTAGACCCGTCCACGGCGAACACGTTTGGCGTGTTGCACCGGGATGCGCCGCTGGCCCTCGTTCAGCATCACGATACCGATGATGGTAATGAGGCCGATCGCGAGGAACGCGGTTGTTCCAATCAGGTTCTGCTGAATCGTACCGCCGCCGGCCAGCGTACCGACCGCGCCCGGCAGACCGGAGACGATGCCTCCGAAGATGATGATCGAGATCCCATTTCCGATGCCGCTCTCAGTAATCAACTGACCAAGCCAGACCAGGAAGACCGTTCCCGCTGTCAACGTGACCAGAATTGAGAGGCTGCGCAGCGCAGTGTCCGAATTGAACAGACCGAAGTTCGCGAGCACACCAGCTTGCGACATAATCGCCGCCTGGCCGAAGCTTTGCAGGAACGCCAGCGGAACGGTGAGATAGTTCGTGTACTTGTTGATCTGCTGGCGGCCCTGATTGCCTTCCCGCGACAGCTCGCTCAGACGCGGAATAATCGGCGTCATGAGCTGCATGATAATGGACGCCGTAATGTACGGATACACGCCCATCGCCACAACTGAGAAGTTCGTTAGTGTGCTTCCGGAAAACAGGTTGAGCATTCCCAGAAGCTGGTTGTCCTGAAGCAACTGCGCAAGAATCTCCCGGTCAACGCCTGGGACCGGAATCGTCGCAACGAAACGGAAAAGAAGCAGGATCCCGAGCGTGAACAGGATTTTGCCGCGCAGGTCAGGTATCTTGAGTGCGTTGACGGCAGCCTGCAGCATTACTCGATAACCTCCACGGTTCCGCCGGCGGATTCAATCTTTGTACGAGCGCTCTCGGAGAACTTGTGTGCTCGGACCGTGATTGCCTTGTCAATTTCACCGACGCCTAGAACCTTCACCGGGAACTCGATTCCCCGCGTGATTCCTCGCTCAACAAGAAGCTCCGGCGTGATTGGCTCGTCAACATCGAGTGCCGCGAGTTTCTTGATATTCACAACTTCAAACCGCGTCTTGAAGATGTTTGTGAACCCGCGGCGGAATGGCATCCGCTTGAAAATCGGGTTCTGCCCGCCTTCAAAGCCAACGCGGACCTTGCTCCGGGCCAGCTGCCCCTTGGTGCCACGCCCGGCAGTCTTGCCCTGACCAGCCGCGATTCCGCGACCGACGCGCTTGCGCGACTTCTTGGATCCGGGGGCGGGTTTCAGATCGTGCAGTTCCATAGGTCTCTACTCCCTGTGCAACGGTTCGGATAACACCCGTTCCGTTATCCCGCCGCGTTCTCGTCTCGCTTCACCGCGTCATCGGCGACGTCTTCGTTCTCAACGCGGACCAGATGACGGACTTTGTAAATCATTCCTCGCACGGACGGATTGTCCGGCACTTCAACTGTCTGGTTCAGGCGCCGCAACCCGAGCGAGTGCACGGTCGCCTTCTGATCTTTGCTGCGCCCGATGGCGCTCCGGAAATACGTCACCCTCAGCTTGTCAGCCATTCTCAGGACTCCTCGTTCCGCTTCGGCCGCAGTTTCTCGACCGATACGCCACGCCGGCGCGCCACATCGTCTGCCGATTCCAGTTCGCTCAGCGCTTTGATCGCCGCCTTTGTCACGTTCACCGGGTTTGCGCTTCCCAGCGATTTCGCAAGGATGTCCTGGATACCGGCCGCCTCAACAACGGCGCGAACACCACCACCGGCAACCAGACCGGTTCCCGGAGCCGCCGGCCGCATCATGACCCGTGCGCCGCCGTACTTGACTTCCACTTCGTGCGGAATCGTCCGACCCTCGAGCGGGACATCGATCATATTCTTCTTGGCCGCATCGACGCCCTTGCGAATCGAATCCGGCACCTCGTTCGCCTTACCCAGACCGGCGCCGACTCGACCGTGGCCATCACCGACCACAACCATCGTGCTGAAGTTGAACCGGCGGCCACCCTGGATTACCTTGGCGACCCGGTTAATCTGTACAACGTGTTCCTGCAATTCGCCGCCCTCATCGGACCGCGGCCGGCGATCGCGAGTGTCTGTAGCCATAGCGTTGTTCGTCTACCTTTCCATCTCTCGCTCGGTCCGCGTCGATTAGAACTCGAGTCCCGCTTCGCGAGCGGCTTCCGCCACAGCCTTTACCCGGCCATGGAACTTGTATCCGCCGCGATCGAAGACAACACGGGTAATTCCCTTTTCTTTCGCACGCTCTGCGACAATGCGCCCCACCACATCCGCTTCGGCGATGCGGCGGTGTCCGTTGTCCTCTGCGGTGAATTGTTCTCGAATGCCCGGCTCGAGTGTCGACGCAGCCACAATGGTATGTCCGGCCGTGTCATCGATGACCTGGGCATATGTGTGCTGATTGCTCCGAAACACGTTCAATCGAGGCCGTTCTGTCGTCCCACTAATGCGCGCGCGTACCCGCAGGTGACGTCGCTTCCGTGGTGACAACGACTTTTTGAACTGGTATCGCATCTGCGCGATTCATCCCTTCTCTCGCAACGACCCGCCCGGCTCACTGTTCTGATTACGTCAGCCGGTTCCTGGCGCCTTGGCACCTGGCGGGTGATGTTGACGGAAATCAATTTCGACTATGCGCCGACTTTGCCGGCCTTGCCAGCCTTGCGCCGCACGTATTCGCCCAGGTACCGAATACCCTTACCCTTGTATGGCTCGGGCGGGCGAATCCGACGAATCCGGGCGGCCTGCTCACCGACGAGTTGCTTATCGATCCCGGAAATCGTCAGGCGAGTCTGCGACTCCAGGGAAAACTCGATCCCCGGCTCCGGCTCAACGCGAACTGGATGCGAGTACCCCACGCTCAGAACGAGGGTCTTGCCATCCAGCGCCGCACGATAGCCGACGCCCTGAATCTCGAGGTCCTTCTTGAAGCCCTGCGTCACGCCTTCGATCATGTTCGCGATCAATGTGCGCGTCAGGCCGTGCAGTTGCTGAAACTTCCGCTTTTCTGACGGACGCGCAACCTCGAGCGTGCCGTTCTCCTGCTTCACAACCATGTCCGGGTTGATCACCTGGTTCAGCTCGCCCTTTGGGCCCTTGACATGAACGCTGCCGGGCTTGATGGTGACTTCGACGCCATCCGGTACCGGAATTGGCTTGAATCCTATTCGAGACATCTTGTTCCTCCGTCAATCAGTGCCCGGGGGCCTGCTGCGATCTGGCCAATCACTCCAAGCCTGACTAGTAAACGGTGCACAGCACCTCGCCACCGATACCTCGGCGACGTGCTTCCTGGCCGGAGAGAACGCCCTGCGGCGTGCTGATGATCGCCGTTCCGAGCCCGTTCTTCACCCGCGGCAACTCATTCTTGTTCGCGTAGATCCGCAGTCCTGGCTTGGAGACGCGTTTCAGCTCGCGGATCGAGTGTTTTCGGTCCCGCCCGTACTTCAGGTCGACCGTCAGGATGGGCGTCGGCTTGCGATCTTCCACCCGGTAATCCCGGATGTACCCTTCCTGCTTGAGGATCTCCGCAATATTCACCAGCAACTTGGACGACGGCATGGTCGTCTGCGGGTTGCGCGCCATTCCGGCATTCCGGATCCTCGTCAGCATATCGGCAATTGGGTCGTTAACTGTCATTTCTGTTCGTCACTCCACTCAGCGAGCCCTGGACTTACCAACTCGACTTCGTCACGCCGGGCAGTTTCCCATCGTTTGCAAGCTCGCGGAAACAGATCCGGCACACCCCGAACTTGCGGATGAACGCCCGCGGGCGTCCACACAGGCGGCACCGGTTGTGATTGCGAACTGCAAACTTCGCGGGTCGCTTCGACTTCGCGATTTGAGACTTTTTCGCCACTCGTCCTCCCGTACGTCAGGATGAATGGAAGGGCATACCGAGCAGCGCGAGCAGCCGGCGTCCTTCCTCATCGTTAGTTGCCGTCGTTACAATCGTAATTTCCATACCGCGTGTCTTGTCGATACTGTCGTAGTCGATCTCTGGGAACACAATCTGCTCGTTGAGACCGAGCGTGTAGTTTCCCCGGCCATCGAACGACCACGGAGACAACCCGCGAAAGTCACGAATACGCGGCAGTGCGGTCCCGATCAGTCGATCCAGGAACTCATACATTCGCGCGCCACGCAGCGTCACCTTGGCGCCGATCGGCATTCCTTCACGCAGGCGGAACCCGGCCACGGACTTCTTGGCGCGCGTCACGATCGGCTTCTGGCCGGTGATCGTCGCCAGGTCGTCTATTGCCGCATCCAGCGCACGGGCGTTCTGAACCGCTTCACCGAGACCGATGTTCACCACGATCTTTTCGAGCCGCGGAACCTCGTACTGGTTCCGGAACTGGAATTCTTCCAGTAATTGCGGCACCACTTCATCGCGGTACGTTGTCAACATTCTCGCTGTCATTCTGCTCACTCACCCCTTGTCGCGATATCGCTAGGCCGATGGTCGACCGATCGCGGCATCGCACTTCTTGCAGTACCGGACTTTGCTGTCGCCCTCGACACGAAATCCAACTCGCGTCGGGTGATCACACGACGGGCAGACGAGCATGACTTTGGAAACGTGCATCGGCATTTCCATATCAATGATCCCCGCCTGGCGAACCCGCGGAATCGCGCGTTGGTGCTTCTTGGCGACATTGATGCCTTCGACGATCACCCGGTCCTGCTTCGGCAGGTTTTGCCGAACAGTCGATCGCGCTCCGCGATCTTTACCGCGAATAACGAGAACCTGATCTCCAGTTACAATCTTCTCTGCCATTGCTTACTCTTCCCTGTCTCTTCCTAGAGGACTTCCGGCGCCAGGGAGACAATGCGCATGAACTGGTGATCACGAAGCTCCCGCGCAATCGGACCAAAAATCCGGGTGCCTCGCGGCATGTTGTTCAGCGGGTTGATCAGCACCGCGGCATTATCATCGAACTTGATGTTCGTCCCGTCGCCCCGGGTGTATCCCTGGGCGGTTCGAACAACAACTGCCCGGACAACTTCACCCTTACGAACGGCCGAGTTCGGTTGAGCATGCTTGACCGTTGCGACGATCACATCGCCCACACTGGCATACTTCCGACCAGAACCTCCCAGCACGCGGATACAGAGTATCTCTCGCGCGCCGGAGTTATCGGCTACCTTCAGTCGACTTTCCTGTTGAATCATCGCGAACCTCCTCTGTTCAGCTAAACCCGTGTGGGCCGCTCGATGAGCTCGCGGACGATCCACTTCTTCGACTTACTGAGTGGACGAGTCTCTTCAATTCGCACGATATCGCCAACCTGATACTGGTTCTGCTCATCGTGCGCCTTGAAGCGACTCGTACGCCGCAACGCCTTCTTGTAGATCGGATGCTGGCGCCGGTAATCGACAGCCACCACTACGGTCTTGTCCATTTTGTCGGAAACGATCCTGCCGATTTTCATCAGCCGTCGTTCCACGGACTTCTCACTTGCTGATGCTTCCATCGTCTCTGTCGCCTATTCCCTACGATCTACGACCAGCATGCGGATTTCCTGCGGTTCAGGACGCGAGCTGCTCTTCGATCTCCTTGGCAATCTGCCGTTCTTTCTGAATCGTCTTGATCCGCGCAATTTCACGCTTGATCTGACGAATCCGCATCGGGTTTGTCAGTCGCCCGACCGCTTCATCAAACCGCAGATCGCGCCATTCAGTCTTGATCTCATCTATTCGTTCGTCGAGCTCCTCGTCGGTCAGAGCTCTCAGTTCTGCAGCATCCATCGATTCATCTCTCCCGAATTCTTCACCTGCGCCCGGCGTGGCAGCTATGAGCCGGAGCCCTCACGCTTGACGATGCGGCACTTGACCGGCATCTTGTGAATCGCGCGCGTCAGAGCCTCTTCAGCCAGGTCCTCTCGCACACCACTGAGTTCATAGATGATGCGTCCCGGCTTGACCACGGCAACCCAGTACTCCGGATTACCCTTGCCTTTGCCCATACGCGTCTCAGCCGGCTTCTGCGTGATCGGCTTGTCCGGGAAGATGCGGATCCACACCTTACCCCCACGGCGAACGCGGTTGGTAATCGCACGACGGCCCGCCTCGATCTGGCGCGATGTAATCCATGCCGGCTCGAGGGCCTGGATGCCATAGTCTCCGAATGCGACTTCGGTTCCACCGGGCGCATTGCCACGCATTCGGCCCCGGAAGACTTTTCGGTGTTTGACTCGCTTTGGCATGAGCATGATTGTCTATCCAATCTTCCTTAGATGGAACCTGGCGCTATTCCGCGACCGCGAGCAAATCGGCGATATCATCAGCGCTGGCGACCTCCGGAAGGACGTCACCCCGATAGATCCAGACCTTCACACCGATGCGGCCATAAGTCGTGTGCGCGTGGACCACCGAATAGTCGATATCCGCACGCAGCGTGTGCAATGGAACCCGCCCGGACATTTCAGTCACGGAACGGGACATCTCGGCGCCGCCAAGACGGCCGCTGACCTTGATCTTGATACCCTGTGCGCCCCGGCGCATTGTCTGCGTTGCGGCGTACTTCATTGCGCGGCGATACGAAACACGTCGCGTGATCTGTTCGGCGATACTCTCCGCCACCAGATGGGCGTCCAGCTCCGCTTCCTTGATCTCTTCGATCTTCAGGTGGATCTTCTTGCCCACCTTGTGCTCCAGCATCTGGCGGAGGCGTTCAACGTTCGAACCCTGCTTGCCAATAACGATGCCGGGCTTCGAGGTATGCACCGTCACCTCGATTCGGTTAGCGGCGCGTTCGATGTCAATCCGGGAGATCCCGGCGCGAACGAGCTCATCGCTAATCAGTTTCCGGACTGCAATGTCTTCATGCAGTTGTTCGGTGTAATTCCGCTCGGCATACCACTTGGATTCCCAATCATGGACGATACCGAGGCGGAACCCGATCGGCTGTACTTTCCGTCCCAAGCTACGCTCCCTCCTCGATCTCATCCAGGACCACCGTGATGTGCGCCGACCGCTTCAGCCGTCGCGCCACACGACCACGTGCTCGCGCCCGGAACCGGCGGAAGCTCGGACCATCGTCCGCGTAGATCGTCTTCACGTACAGATCGTCCGGATCCAGATCAAAGTTCTGTTCGGCGTTCGACGCCGCTGACTTGACTACCTTGTAGACATCATGTGCTGACTTCTGCGGCAGGAACTGCAACGTCGCCAGCGCTTCATCCAGCTTCTTGCCTCGCACGGCGTCGACAACCAATCGCGCCTTACGAGCCGAAACCGGGATGCCCTTTGCTTTTGCGATAACTTCCATCGTCGATCTCTGCTTCCCTAGACCGTTCAGACCCTCGCCGACATCTAGCGTCGTCGCGAAGCTCGTTCGGCGTCTCGACCGTGTCCACGATAGGTCCGCGTCGGTGCGAACTCTCCGAGCTTGTGCCCGACCATCTGCTCCGTGATGAACACGGGAACGTGCCGGCGGCCGTCATGGACTGCGATCGTGTGGCCGATCATGTCCGGGAAGATGGTTGATGCCCGCGCCCAGGTGCGAATCACCTGACGACCGGAACCACTGCGGTTCATTGCTTCAACCTTGGACCGCAGCTTGACATCAATATACGGGCCTTTTTTGGATGACCTACCCAATTTGCTCCTCCATCTCGCCTCGTAACCAGGCTACCGTCGCTTGCGCCGGCGACGAACAATGTACTTATCGGTGTCCTTGTTTCTCCGGGTGCGATAGCCGAGTGTCGGCTTACCCCACGGCGTCTTCGGCTGGCCGCCGATCGGCGCCCGGCCTTCGCCGCCACCATGCGGGTGATCGTTCGGGTTCATGACCGAACCACGAACCGTTGGCCGTCGGCCCATGTGGCGCGACCGACCGGCCTTGCCGATGCGGACGTTCTCATGATCGACGTTGCCGACCTGGCCAATCGTCGCCATACACTCCACACGAACCAGCCGGAACTCGCCGGATGGCATTCGCAGCTGCGCATAGTTGTTATATTTCGCCATCAACTGCGCTGTCGTACCGGCGGAACGGACCATCTGTCCGCCCTTGCCCGCGTGAAGTTCGATGTTGTGTACCTCAGTACCCATCGGCAAATTGTCCAGCGGCAGCGCATTCCCGACGCGAATCGGGGAATCTGGACCGGACACGACTTCATCGCCAACCTTCAGCCCCAGCGGAGCCAGGATGTAACGCTTCTCACCGTCCTTGTAAAACAGCAGCGCAATGTTGGCGGACCGGTTCGGGTCATACTCGATGGCCGCAACGCGCGCCGGCACACCAGTCTTGTCCCGCTTGAAATCAATCTTGCGGTAGAACCGCTTGTGTCCGCCCCCTCGGTGACGGACGGTCAGCCGGCCCTGATTATTGCGACCGCTGTTCTTCTTGAGCGGCTCAATCAGGCTCTTTTCCGGCTTCTTCTTTGTAATCTCGTCGTACGTCGAGACCGACATGTTCCGTCGACCGGGTGATGTCGGCCTGTATTTTCGTACGGGCATCCTATCCTCCTACTGGCGCCGAACTCACCCGGCTAGAAATCACCGAACAAATCGATCGATTCGCCGTCTCCAAGACTGACGATTGCTTTCTTCCAGGACGGAGTCCATCCGGTGCTGGCCATTCGTCCCTGGCGTCGGGCGCGTCGTCGCTGCTTCCCACGCACATTGATCACGTTGACCTTGCGCACGGTCACGTCGAAGGTGCGCTCGACGGCCTCTTTAATCTGAATCTTGTTCGCGTCCCGCGACACTTCGAACATGTACTGACCCTGCTCCATCAGGCGGGTGTTCTTCTCCGTGATCACGGGGCGCCGCAGTACATCCTGGTGTTGCATGTTGCTAACCTTTCTCCTGCTTACTGCGCCCAGAGCCGGTGAATCACATCCAGCGCATCACGGGTAACAATCACCCGCTGGTGCGACAGCATGTCCTGAATATTGACGTACTGAGCCGGGAGCACTTTGGCGCTCTCCAGATTGCTTGCGCCACGGTACACGTTTTCCTTCGCTTCACCGACCAGAATCAGCGTCGAACGCGCGTCTCCGAGCGGAATACTTGACAGCGCCTCGCGCATCGCGCGGGTCTTCGGTTCAATCTCGCTCAACCCGTCAACAACGACGATCTCGGAGCTCTGCTGCTTCGCAGACAATACGGACCGGATCGCCAGTCGACGCATTTTCTTGGGCATGGACTGGGTGTACTTCCGCGGCTTCGGTGCGAACACCACGCCACCACCGCGCCACTGCGGCGATCGGATACTGCCCTGTCGCGCGCGCCCTGTGCCCTTCTGCCGCCACGGCTTTCGGCCACCGCCACGCACTTCGGATCGGGTCTTTGCGCTCTGGGTTCCCTGTCGGGCATTCGCCCGCTGTCGCACAAGCGCCTGGTGCATCACCGGACCGTGCGGCTCAATGCCAAACACTGAATCGTCCAGATCAACGGTCCCGGTCTCATTGCCTTTCAGATCGTAAACCTTGGCTTCCACTGCTCGTTCTCCCTTACCTATGACGCCGCAGCAGCCGCTGCCCGCTCACGCGGCTTGACCGCGTGGCGCACGAGCACCAGTCCACCGTTGACGCCCGGAACCGAGCCTCGCACCAGAAGCAGGTTTCGTTCCGGATCTACGCGTACGACTTCCAGATTCTGAACGGTCTTGCGGTCATTACCCATCCGGCCAGACATCTTCATGCCTTTGAACACCCGTCCGGGCGATGCGGCGCCGCCAATAGCGCCTGGCGCACGCAACCGGTCGGATTGACCGTGGGTCTTCGGGCCGCCAGCAAATCCGTGGCGCTTCACCGTTCCGGCGAAGCCCTTGCCCTTGCTGGTCCCGGTAACATCAACTTTCTGCCCGGCCTCAAACACGTCGCATTTCAGCACCTGGCCGGGTTGATACTCGTCCGCGCCGGTAATCTTGACTTCGCGCAATGTCCGCGAGCTGGCGCCGGCTTTCCGACGATGGCCCCGCTCCGGCTTGTTCAGTCGCTTCTTCTGCCCGACTCCGAGCTGAAGCGCCTCATAGCCATCACGATCCAGCGTCTTGACTTGCGTTATGACGCATGGCCCGAGTTCGATGACCGACACGGGAATCGCCCCGCCGGTTTCATCGAAAATCTGAGTCATGCCAAGTTTTTTGCCCCAAAGGCCTTCAATCATTGGCTCTCTCCTGACCAGGACGCGATAGAAGGCGTTCTCATCCCGCTATCGCTCACAGAGCGTGATCTACCTGGTTTATCCCGGAAGCGCGCGTATCCAGCCGCGCTTCCGCTTCGAATTCCTACAGCTTGATCTCGATATCAACGCCAGCTGGCAGATTCAGACGCATCAACGCGCGAATCGTCCCATGGCTCGGTTCAAGAACGTCGATCAAGCGCTTGTGCGTGCGGATCTCGAAGTGCTCCTGAGAGTCCTTGTGAACGAACGGAGACCGAACGACCGCAAACTTCTCGATCCGTGTCGGCAGCGGCACCGGGCCGGAAACTTTGGCCCCGGTGCTTTCCGCCGTTTCGACAATCTTGGCAGCCGACTGATCCAGGATCCGATGATCATAGGCCTTCAGCCGGATGCGGATTTTCTGCGTAGGTCGCCGTGCTGACATCTCCCCAGTATCCCGTCTATTCGATAATCGAGGTCACGACACCGGCGCCAACGGTCCGGCCGCCTTCGCGAATCGCGAACCGCAATCCCTCTTCAATCGCAATCGGCTGAATCAGCTCCACCGTCATCTCTACGTTGTCTCCGGGCATCACCATCTCGACACCCTCCGGCAACTGGATCTTCCCCGTCACGTCCGTCGTCCGAATGTAGAACTGCGGCTGATACCCCGGGAAGAACGGCGTGTGCCGTCCACCCTCGTCCTTGCCCAAGACGTACACCTCCGCCGTCACCTTCGTGTGCGGCGTGATCGAGCCCGGCTTCGCCAGCACCTGGCCGCGTCCGATGTCCTCACGGTCAATTCCCCGCAACAGACACCCGACGTTGTCGCCTGCCTCGCCCTGCTCCAGTGTCTTCTGGAACATCTCAACGCCCGTCACTACCGTCGACCGCGTCGGCTCAAGCCCGACTATCTCTATCGTCTCGCCCGGCTTCACCACGCCACGCTCAACACGGCCCGTCACGACCGTGCCGCGTCCCTTGATCCCGAACACGTCCTCAATCGGCATCAGGAACGGCTGATCGATCGCCCGCTCCGGCGTCGGAATGTAATCATCCACCGCCTGCATCAACTCCAGGATCGGCGCATACTCTTCCGCCGACGCATCCGTCGACTCAGACTCCAGCGCCGCCAGCGCAGACCCGCGCACAATCGGGATCTCATCACCCGGGAAATCATAACTGCTCAGCAACTCCCGGATCTCAAGCTCAACAAGCTCCAGCAACTCCGGATCATCCATCATGTCGCACTTGTTCAAAAACACCACCATCGCCGGCACTTCCACCTGCCGCGCCAGCAGAATGTGCTCCCGCGTCTGCGGCATCGGTCCGTCCGGCGCGCTTACCACCAGTATCGCCCCGTCCATCTGCGCCGCTCCCGTGATCATGTTCTTCACGTAGTCAGCGTGTCCCGGACAATCTACGTGCGCATAATGCCGCGCACTCGTCTCATACTCCACGTGCGCAATA
>SKTL01000451.1 GCA_007122555.1 Thermomicrobiaceae bacterium
ACGGAAACGCTTCCTGAGCCAGAGCGCGCGGTCATGACGCAGAAGGCCAGCGAATTCGTTGGCATGATGACCCACCGCTTGCTCGCGTGGGTCAACGTCGAGTTTGACGACGATCGCTGGGATCAGATAGCCCGGGATGTCGAGGAGAAGTACGAGCGACAGCGCCTGCTTCGGGTGCGCCGCCTTGGGGTGCTGATAGAAATTGCCCACGCGGTCAGCACTGGCCAGGATCTCGATTCCCTGTTCGAACAGGTGCAAGGTTCGATCATCCAGCTCTCGGGAAGCGACTATGCCGAGATTTCGCTCCTCGACTATGCCGCCGGAAAATTGCGCTGTCACCTGGTATATGCGAATGGCGCTCGCCAGTCATCCCTGGAGCAGACGCTCATCGAGCAAGGTCTGGCGAACGAAGTATTGAAGACTGGCGCATCACTGGTCGTCTCCGATTACGCCAGCGCATGCGCGGAACGGGGGATCCCTCCGTCCCAGGCGCTTTCCCCGACTACTCAGCGTGCGTGGATGGGGGCGCCGATGCGTCTGGGAGGCGACGTTGTCGGTATAATCGCGGTCTCGGGTCGCCTGACGTCGTACGAAACGGAGGATGTAGAGCTCCTGTCGGCGATTGCGCGGCAGACCGCGGTTGCGCTCGCTAATCGCCGACTGATCGAAGCCCAGCGCCGTCACGTCGCCCAGCTCAGCACAGTCAATCACCTGGCCAGGGAAATCGCTCATTTGCGGGACGCCCGAGATCTGATGCGCATCGCAGCAGAGCGTATTCAGGAATCGTTCGAATTCGGGCTGGTGACCGTTTTCCAGTCATCAAGCGACGAGGGCCGACTGATCATGCAGGCGCGATCTCCCGTCCCCGTCGAAGACGAAGAACGTGACGCACGGATTATCCGTGTTTCGTCCGGGAGTGTCGTCGGTGATGTGGCGATTCGCCGGACTGCGGCATTGCACTGCGACGTGCGACGGATTGATTCCTACTTCGCGACCGAGAGCACAGCCAGCACCCGGTCGGAGATGGCGGTTCCGATCATTCATTCGGGCAAACTCCTGGGGGTTCTCGATGTACAGAGCGACCGAACGGGCGCCTTCGACGAACACGACCTGACGACATTGCAAACAATCGCCGACCAGCTCGCGATCGGCCTGGAAAACAGCCGGCTCTTCGCCGACGAGGCATCGCGCACCCGCGAGCTCCGACTCATGCTGGAAACGACTCGGGCCGCCAGCTCGTCGCTCCTGCTTGATCAGGTTCTCGAGCGCCTGGCCGAAGGACTCGCCAGCGCTGCGCAGACGCAGGATTGCTTGATCCATCTATTTGATCCGGGCGAGAAGACGTTCGTCCCCTCCGCGTATTTCCAGACGTCCCCGTCCGAATCGAGCGCGCTTTTCAACAACTGGAATCAGATTCTTCGACTCGACGACCGCCCCGACCTGGAGGCGCTGCTGTCGGATCCCTTCCCGCAGCTGATCTGCGAGTTACGAACACCAAACGGCGAGTCATCCGATCCCCTGCCGACATTCCTGGTGCCTTTGCGATCCAGACAGCGGACACTCGGAATCGCCATCGTGGCCTTATCGAGCCGGGCGAGCTCCTGCTATCCGCTCGAGCAAATGCGATTGCTACAGGGGATCGCTGATTCGGCCGCGCTCGCCATCGAGAACGCCCGCCTGTACACCAGAGCGCACGGGCTGGCGATCGCCGAAGAACGCGGCCGGCTTGCGCAGGAGATCCATGACACGCTGGCGCAGGGTCTTACGGCGATCTCTCTACAGCTCGACCTGGCGGATTCGTACTTGCCGGACAATCCGCAGAAAGCGTCGAAGAACGTCACGAGAGCGCTGGACCTGACCCGCGAGAATCTGAATCAGGCGCGGAGATCGGTGCTCGACCTCCGGGCGGCGGACGTTCACGAGATGTCCCTGCCGGACGCTATCACCCAGCTGCTCCGGCGGCTCAGCGACGAAAGCAGCATCTCCTGTGAGTTCGTCAATAACGGTCTGACCAGCCGGCTCTCTGCTCGCGTTGAAGTCGGCCTGTATCGCATCATTGAAGAAGCGATTGAAAACGCGCGCCGTCATAGCAATGCGCGGCAGGTGCATGTTGATATCGAGGCTGACGGCCAGACGGTGGCCGTGCTCGTTGAAGACGACGGAGAGGGATTCGATCCCTCGGCGCCGCCCCGGGGAGACGGGAGCGAGCAAGGTTTCGGGCTCCTCGGCATTCGCGAGCGGGCGCGGCTCCTTGGCGGCTCGCTTCGGCTCTCCAGCACCCCGGGAGTCGGCGCCAGGCTGCAGGTTGTGGTTCCGTATGAAGCGCGTATGTCGGCGACGAGTGGGCAGATACAGCAGCAGGGAGAGCAACTATGATCCGCATCCTGATTGTCGACGACCACCCGATCGTACGAGAGGGCCTGGCCGCCGTACTGGATGCGCAAGAAGATATGGAAGTCGCCGGAGAGGCGTCCGATGGCGAAGAGGCTGTCAAACAGTACGCCGAGCATCAGCCGGATATTGTTCTGATGGACCTTGCGATGCCCGGCGCCGACGGGGTCGAGGCGATACGGCGAATACGGGCATTCGACGAGCAAGCCCGGGTCGTGGTCCTGACCGCCTACGACACCGACGATCGGATCTTTCAGGCGGTGCAGGCCGGAGCGCGAGGATATCTCCTGAAGGGCGCTCCCAGGGATGAGATTTTCCGCGCGATTCGCGAGGTGAACAACGGAGGTTCACTGCTTGAACCAGCCATCGCTGACAAGCTCCTGAGCCGGGTCGGAGACATTCTGCGCGGCGGGGCGGTCGAACAACTCACCCCGCGTGAGCTGGACATCCTGACGCTGATGGCGCGCGGCCTGCGTAACAAGGAGATCGCCCACCAACTCTACATAACTGAGCGCACTGTCAAGTTCCACGCCAACGCAATCTACCGCAAGCTTGATGTGAGCAGCCGCACGGAGGCCGTCAGCAAGGCGCTCCGCCACGGTCTGGTCGAGGCCTGAGTAACATTACGTGCGCAAAAGCGTGACAATCGCGTGACAAAGCGGTTGTTCACGCCAGATTGCATGTATGATATTCCGAGTGTAGCAGGTTGCCTTGCGAGACCCATGGCTACATATGTGGAAGCATGAGCCGTCGCTTCCTGGACGCGCACTGGGGCGACGGGGGAGGAGATTGAGCAAGCGTGAGTGAAGAACAGGTTATTCGAAAAACCCGTCCGTTTGATCCGGATGATCTTGATCGACAGATAATCCGGCTGCTTCGCGCCGATGGGCGGCGGAGCAACCGCGAGATCGCCAGGACGCTCGATGTCCCCGAAGCAACAGTTCGCTATCGCGTTCGCCGGTTGATCGAATCGAACATTCTGCGGATTACGGCGTCGGTTGATCCCGAGCATCTCGGATACGGGCTGACCGCGGTAATCAGCGTGCAGGTGGAGCCGAACCGCATCAACACGGTTGCTGAAGAGATCTCCGCGATGCCCGAGGTCATGTGGGTTGCGATCACGGCCGGCGCGCACGATATCATGCTCATGGGGTCCTTCCGGAATCAGGAAGAGATGTTCACCTTTCTGACGGATCGGCTGGCGCAGATCGATGGCACCTACCGCACGGAAACGTCAGTTGCGCTGCGGATCATGAAGAAACAGCATGA